>CAMNFQ010000049.1 GCA_946537295.1 uncultured Bacillota bacterium | reverse complement strand
CTTTATCGCAATAATCCATTCCATTGCATAATCGCTTCAGTTCATAACTACGAAACTGCCAAGGCACTCTATGGTGCCAAAATGCTTAATGATACCTTAAAGAAAGTCGGTGAGATCCTGGTTAAGAATGTCCCTGGCTACTATGTCTTCTATTTCGGTAACGGTAATTTCCTCTTATTAAAAGATGGCATCATCGTTGAAAATGAAAATGAATATGCTGAAACCTGGAAAGATCGTTTCAATAAGATGAAAGCAGTGTCTGATGACGAAATATCTCTTTCGCTATCGATCATGGTCCTTCCATATAATATGATGAGAGATAATATCTACCAGATCAATGATCTGATAGCCTTCTCCTTTACTAAGGCTTATCGTGAAAATCAGAAAGGTAACTTCATCGTCAATGATGATATCCTCAATGCACTCTCACGTGAAAAAGATGTTGAAGCAGCTCTGGGCCGAGCACTTGAACAACATAAAGTCGATGCCTATTTCCAGGCGATCTATTCAACCAAGGAAAACCGTATCGTTGGTGCTGAGGCACTGGCTCGACTGATCGATCCGGAGATCGGTTATATTCCTCCGCTTGAGTTTATTGAGGTTGCGGAAAAGAACGGCGACATTATGGAGCTGGGCAGACAGATCTTTGAAAAAGTCTGTTCCTTTGTTGAAAAAGAACATCTTAAAGATAGAGGTATTGATTTCATCAATGTAAACCTCTCTCCTGCGCAATGTCTGAATTCTCTGCTTGCTGCAGAACTGACTAAGATCGCTGAAGACCATAATATCTCCATGAATATGATCGACTTTGAGATCACTGAATCAGCTGTCGATGATTTCCGTTCAATTCAGAAACAGATATTCCTCTTACAGCAGAAAGGTGCCGAACTTTCACTTGATGACTTTGGAACCGGTACTTCCAATCTGACCAGACTGATGCATTTACCGATCCACGTTGTAAAGATCGATATGGATGTTGCTCAAGCCTACTTCAATAACGAGGCACAGTTCCTGCCTGATCTGATCAGAATGTTCCAGCACGCCAATATGAAGATCGTTGTTGAAGGTGTTGAAACAGAAGAAATGAAGAACGTTCTGACAGAACTCGGTTGTGATTATCTGCAAGGTTTCTATTTCTCTAAACCTTTACCAGCTGATCAGTTTATGGATTATCTCAATTCAAAAACTACCAAATAACATTACAAAACAATAAAAGGATTCTGATCTAAGTATCTGTTGCTTGATTCAGAATCTTTTTTAATTCCTGCATCTTTATCTACACTATTTTCTGTTAAAATGATATTAGTTAGGCATTGCTAACTTGGAGGTAAACTATGATTGCCAGAAGATTTACGATAGATAAAGATGGTTTTTGTGGGGCATATTTTCCTTGTCCTGTCACTTCTGAAAAAGGCGTTATCCTGATGCTTGGCGATAGTTCAGATGACCTCATGGCAAGAAAAGGCGCTAAGTGGCTCAATGATAGAGGCTGCCAGGTAATGACAATGTCTGCTGATAAAAAGGATTATGGCCACCACAACTATCCACTTGAAAGATTTGAAAAAGCTATCTCCTATCTTAAGACACAGGGTTGTAAGAAGATTGGAATCATTGGTGCTTCAACGACCGGTATGTTGTCACTTGTTGCGGCCTCATATTATCCTGAGATAAGTCTGACGATTGCTTTGTCGCCTTCTGATTTTGTCATGGAAGGTTTCTATCGTGATGGCAAGGATGGAATGGAAGAAAGACCAGGAGACAATGAATCATCTGTCTCTTATCAGGGTAAGCCGCTTCCTTATCTTCCTTATGCCTATCGTCATCCGGAATATTGGCTTAAAATCAAGGAAGAATCCAAGGCTACTGGTAACTTTATTTCTTCCCGAGGTATGTTTGATGAATCGGAAAGACGACATCCAATTGCCGAAGAAGAAAAGATCAAAGTTGAAAGAATTAAAGGCAAGATCATTTTTATTGGGGCGGAAGATGATGTCTTGTGGGATACCTGTCGTTATATCAGAAGAATGATATCTCGTCTGGAAACTACTCCACATGAATGTGAATATGAAGCTCTCTTATATGAACATGGTACTCACTTTGTTTTTCCACAATCCATGTTGAAGATGATGCTTCCTTTTGGCTCATCCCTTCTGATTTCCTTTATGTTTAAAGCAGCTAAACAATATCCTAAAGAATGTCTGAAGACCAGACAGGATATTGATCTTAAACTATCTGAAGTAATCAGAAACTGGTGATAAAAAGATCCGTGAGGATCTTATGCTGTATAAGCTATATTGTTTTTCTGAATGAATTCCAGGAAATCATTTTCTGGCAGTGGCTTCGAGAAGTAGAATCCCTGAATATATTCACAGGACAGATCACTGAGCAGATCAACTGCTTCTTTTGTTTCTGCACCTTCCATTACCAGTTTCTTGTTGATGCCTTGCATCATGTTGACGGTATTTTTCATGATGACCTTACCTTCATCGGTAAAGACATCATCGACCACGCTCTTATCAATCTTGATCAGACTGAGTGGCAGTTTCCTTAATCTCTGAATATTGGAATATCCGGTACCATAATCATCCAGCGAGAGTGAGTAACCCATCTCAGCAAGTTTTGACAGGTTCTTATCCATGATATTACCGATTGATTCTGATAAGGATTCTGTGATCTCAAAGTTTACCTGGCTTGGATCCACATTGTACTTCCTTTGCATCTCTGCAATATAGTTAGGAAGTTCATGCTGAATACATTGAGCTACTGACAGGTTTATTTCAATATATGATATACCGAGTCTATTCAGATCGTTTTCTGAAATAAATCTGAATACTTTTTCAATGATCGCATTTCCAAGTGGAATGATCATTCCGGTTCTTTCTGCTGCCGTGATGAATGTTAGTGGTGAGATCACACCATACTTCTTGTCGATAAGTCTGGCCAGTGCTTCCGCTGAATGGAACTTGCCATCTTTGACATCAAAGATCGGCTGATAATACATCTGCAGATTATCGCCTTTAATAGCACGATCCAGGATCTCTTCGATATGATTCTGGATTTCAAAGTCACGTGACTTGATGATATCAGATCCCATGAAGTACTGCTGTGAATCCGGTCCATACAGTGAGAATCTGTGGCAGACATTGATGATATCGTTATAATCACTCAGATCTGCTGGATAAGCTATCTGACATATCTTGGCATCAAACCAGAATTCTTCCTGATCTTTTTTCTTTAACATCTTGCGGGTCAAAGCAACACTGTTTTTTGCGATCTCCTTCAGATCATAATTGTTTCTGTCAAATATCAGATAGATATTATCCGGATGTTCAAAATACATTGAACAGTTGATGCTGTGAGCATCCAGATATGACTGAAATGAATCTATTACGATTCTCATGTATTTGAAGTATCTGCGATCACCCAGATAGTTACGATTCTCATTAGCTCTGGTCATATGGAAGACCAGGATGTCATGTTCCTCTTTAGTAAGAATGATATTCTTAAGATCTTCACGATAAGCTTGCCAGCTTGGAATGCCAACGTTTGAGTCGATACTTTCCTCTGGTCTCATTACCAGGATCATTACCATCAACATGCCTATAGCTGTTGCAAACATCTCGATCATCAACTCAGGTCTGACGAACTGAATCAATACTGCAATACCTATCAGAAGATAGACGGAAATGATTGCCCACCATTTACGTTTATCAAAGAATTTCTTGCAATAGATGCAATAGATAAGTCCTACTATTTCATAGAACATGGCTACAATATAAAAGACAATCAGTACAGGTCCTCTGGCATAGCCTGCTTCTTGTGTAACGGTATAGACATTACCGGTAAAGAAGTTCTGGATAAGCAGAACTAAAATTATTGTATCAGGCAGCCATAAAAGCCATCTGTTTTTTAATGATCTGATATGATAGTCAGTTTTGGTTATGGTCAGTATGAAGATCAGATATATGACCGAACTTGCATTTCTGAAAAGCTTATAGAGGAAAGATATAAAAAATCCCAATACGGCTTCAAACTTAGTCAGTGGGACAGGATTGACCACAAACTCCATTGCAATATCCAGCACACAACAGGCCAGTGACATTACAGCCATGATGAAATACATTCTGAATGCAGGGAACCTGGTCATCTTTCGACTGAAATATGTATGCAAAATGATCACAAATATTGGTATCGCGCAAATATCAAAATAGAAGTTTTTCATATGATCGTTTATATCCTTATTTTTTATTATAAAATATTTTTTAATGCTTTTCTTATTGAATATATAGGCTGAATTAAAAAATGTCCGTCTGGCTTTTCAGCTCAAACAGACATTATTGCTATACATTTTTATTGTTATTAGATTACCTTATCAGGATTAAGGATACCCTCAGGATCAAAGACTTTCTTGATCTGTCTCATCAGATCGATCTGTCTGTCTCCGACCTGTTTAAGCAGATATTCCTTCTTGGCATAACCGATTCCATGTTCTCCTGAGACCATTCCCCCAAATTCTCTGGCTTTCTCATATAGTAAGAAGAATGCCTGTCTGGTCTTTTTGTCCCAGGTCTTTTCATCCATACCGTCCTTGCACAGGTAGATGTGAAGGTTTCCGTCTCCGGCATGTCCAAATGATGGAATACGAAGCTCAACCTTTTTAGCAACTTCATGAGTAAATTTGATATAGTCAGCTATCCTGCTTTTTGGCACAACAACATCACATTCATCCATCAGATCAGTTGAGGCCTTGATCGCTTCAAGGAATGCTCCTCTGGCATTCCATACTGATTTCTTTCTTTCATCCGTATCAACGAAATAGCCATCGATTGCGCCATTTTTGATACATAGATCCGCAACCTTGGTATATTCCTCTTCGATCTGTTTCATACTGTTTCCATCAAAGGTCAGAAGGATATAGGCTTCATAGTTGGTATCAGGGAATTTCTTACCCAGAAAATCCTCTGCCGACATGATCGTATCTAATGACATATATTCAATAGCTGTTAATGATGCTTTGGAACAGATCAGTTTTGGTACGATCTCGATCGCCTTTTCCATCGTTTCAAATGGTAACAGCATTGAGACAGAATATTCAGGTTTTGGAATCAGTTTCAGGATTGCTTCTGTAATGATACAGAGAGTTCCTTCTGAACCGATAACCAGATCCTTCAGATCATAACCTGAAGAATTCTTTGCGACCTTACCACCCAGTTTTTCAACTCTGCCATCAGGCAAGACAACCGTCAGTCCTCTGACATAGTCTCTGGTAACACCATATTTTACTGCTCTCATACCGCCGGCATTAGTTGAGATGTTTCCACCGATCGTAGCGGTTTTTTCTCCCGGATCTGGTGGATAGAAGAAACCTTTTTCTTCAACATAGTTTTGTAACTGCATAAGCAATACACCAGGTTCAACTGTTACTGTCAGATTTTCTTCATCGAGTTCCAGGATGTGATTCATCAGTTTTGTACAGATCATGATTCCGCCCTTCAGTGCTACTGCGGCACCGACCAGATCGGTTCCTGATCCTCTGGCAACAACCGGGATCTTTTTATCTGTTGCGTATTTCATGATCTTAGATACTTCTTCGGTATTTAAGACATTTATCAAGACATCAGGCTTAGCTTCAACACCACCAAGTTCATCGTGCGCGAAATCATTGGAGACTTCATCTCCTGCGAAGATCCTGTCCTTACTGATAAAAGATGAAAGATAATCAATATCCTGCTGGTTAACTTTTTTAAACATTATCTGTCCTCCTTTATCTTTTCAATCAGTTCAGGAACGATCTTTTTGGCATCACCAACAATTCCATAGGTTGCCACATCAAAGATCTGCGCCTTAGGATCAGTATTGATCGCAATGATACAATCTGAACCATTCATTCCTGAGGTAAACTGTATGGCACCTGAAATACCTAAGGTTATGATCAGTTTTGGTTTTACGGTCTTACCACTAAGTCCGATCTGATGTCTGGCATCAAACAGATTAGCTTCAACCATTGGTCTGGAACAGGCAACAATTCCATTAAGCAGATCTGCTAGCTTTTCTGCATTCTCCAGATCTTCTTTGGCGCAATATCCTCTTCCTACCGCGACGATCACATCTGCTTCAGAGATATCAAGTTCCTTTGGTTTTTCAATAATGCTGATGATCTCGTTATGGGTGTTAAACCACTCTTCTTCTAGCGGCATCATTTCATAGGTACCTTTAATGTCTTTAACTTTTTCTGGGGCATTAAAGATCTTATATCTTACAGTACAGAACTGTGGACGATGATTGGGATTGATGATCTGAGCCATGATGTTTCCGCCAAATGCCGGCCTGATCTGGACAAGATCGGTATTTTCCTTCATTTCCAGTCTCGTACAATCGGCTGTAAGTCCGGTATGGAATCTGGCCGCAACTCTTGGTGCCAGTGTTCTTCCAACGTTTGTTGCGCCAACCAGAATACTTGATGGTTTGATCTTTTCGATAAAATCCGCAAAGCAATTGGCATAGATCTCAACATCAAAGTCTTTCAGTTTTTCATGATCATAGACAAAGACTTTATCGACGCCATATTCCAGCAGTTCTTTCACATTATCTTTGGTCTCATATCCAATCAGTATCGCATAGACCGGATGGCTTATGACGCTTGCGAGTTCCTTAGCTTTACCGATCAGTTCAAAAGTCACATTATGAATCAGCCCATGATCACTATCGGCGTATACACATACTCCTTTATATTCCTCTTTATTGATCTTGGCAGTTTCCTCTTCCTGATACGTTACAACACCCTGAGGTCCGGATCTGACACAGACCTTGCACAGACGACAGGCAGAGCTGATATCAAGTTTCCCATCGCTATAACTGATGGCTTTAAAAGGACACAATTCTTCCAGTTGTCTTCCGCTTTCATCATTTACTAATTCCTGATTTATTATTAAGCCCATATCACAACCTCACACAAACTTTTCATTCTTCAGGATCTTATAGGTCTCCTGAGCCAGATCACCTTCGCTGATCATCTTTTTCTCAGCTTTGCCATCAGGTTCAAAGATCTTTTCAACCTGTGTAGGAGAACCTTTCAATCCATAATGAGTCTCATCTTTATCTTCTACATCATCAAATGTGATGATCGAGATCATATCCTTACAATCACCATATACTGATTTTCTCTTGAAAGAAGGAAGTCTTGGGGTATTAATCTCTGAATCAACGCAGATCAGACAAGGCATTGAAATATAGCCATTAACGACTTTATTGTCCAGATTGGAGACATATTTGACTCTTTCCTGTGCTGAGTCGACATTTCTGACATAGGCAACATGTGGTATGCCAAGATGTTCAGCAAGTTCGCTTCCGACCTGTGCTGTATCACCATCTGTCGTCTGCTTACCGGTAATGATCAGATCGTAGTCGCCGATCGTCCTGATACCACTTGCCAGGGTATAGGATGTAGCCAGAACATCTGCTCCTCCGAATTTACGATCCGAGATCAGAACACCGCCATCAGCACCCATATAGATAGCTTCTTTGATTACTTCCAAAGCACTATTAGGTCCCATCGAAATGACTTTAACAGTTCCTCCATACTCATCCTTCAACTGCAAAGCCAGTTCCAGAGCATACAGATCATAGGGGTTCATTTTTGCCATCGAACCGTCTCTGATCAGTGTTCCGGTTTCCGGATCAATATTTACATTGGTCGAACCAGGAACCTGTTTGATACAGACTACTATATTCATCTTGATCAACCTCCCGAATAATTATCTGATTCTTTATATCCATATAAATTATAACTCACATTGAAGATTAATCTGCCCATAGAAAAAGCAGTCTTGCGACTGCCTTATACTGTTTAGTTAAGAACTTTAATTGAATCGATCGCGTGTCCAAACAGCAGAATAGCTGATTTGATTCCTGCTTCAGCCATATACTCTCTGGTCTTTGGCTCAAGGTTTTCATCTTCGATGATATCAGAGATCCTGACTGGTTCTACACCATATAACAGAGCTGACTGATAGTAGACCTTGGCATTACGGGTCATGACGATGATTGGTGTCTTAGGCTTGATCTGTGATACGACTGCAGGTGATCTTCCCGTATCTGTGTAGACAATGATCTTTTCAACCTTCAAGGTATCAGCCAGGTCACAGGCTGCCTTACCAACGATCGATCTTTGGGAGTTATCAACAGGATAGTATTCGTTATGAAGATGTTTCTCTGATTCTTCAACGATCTTAGCCATCATCTTGACTGATTCAAGCGGGTACTCACCGGCTGCAGATTCACCCGAAAGCATTACAGCCGTAGCGCCATCATATACGGCGTTGGCAACATCACCTACTTCAGCTCTGGTAGGACGAGGATTGTGAGTCATTGATTCCAGCATCTGCGTTGCACAGATTGTGATCTTACCGACAGCATTAGCCATAGTGATCATCTTCTTCTGGATATATGGAACCTGTTCAGGTGGTAATTCAACACCCATATCTCCTCTGGCAACCATCAGACCATCAGCTGCTGCCAGGATCTCTTCCATGTTTTCAACACCCTGTGTTGATTCGATCTTGGCAATGATCTTCATCTTTGAATTATTGAAATCAATGATCGCTCTTACTGCTTCAACATCCTTTGCGGTTCTGACAAAAGATAAGGCAATATAGTCATAATCCTGTTCGATTCCAAACAGGATATCTTTCTTGTCCTGTTCAGAAATAAATGGCATCTTCAGATCAGCTCCTGGGGCATTGATACCCTTATGATTTAAGATCTCACCAGGTACGATAACCTTGGTCTTTATCTCATTACCTTCGATCGCTGTGATCTCAAGCTGTACCAGCCCATCATTGACTAGCAGCATATTGCCAACCTTGACATCACCAGGCAGACCCTTATAAGTTATTGATCCTCTGTTAGAATCACCGACAAAATCTTCAGTAGAAATGATGAATTCCTGTCCCTTGACCAGTTCGATCTTTCCGCCTTCGAAATCCTGGAACCTGATTTCCGGTCCCTTGGTATCCATCAGTGTTGCACAGGCTACTCCCAGCTTTTCTCTGACACTTCTGACCAGATCAAGATTTGCCTTCTGCGTTTCATGAGATCCGTGTGAGAAATTGAATCTTGCGACATCCATTCCGGCTTTAATCATCTCTGTCAGAATTTCTTCGTTGTTTGAAGAAGGTCCGATAGTACAAACGATCTTGGTTTTTTTCATGTTTTACTCTCTTTCTGCAGAATAATCATTTCCAGAAGATTAAATAACTATTCTTTTTTCGTATAAATATTATATATCATAAGCTTGAATTTTCAGTGATATTATTAATTTATAACTATTAAGTTCAAAGAAGGTTCAAATGGGAAAGCTTTCTCTCAAAGATAAATTGAAATCTGTTATTGATAAACGCCCTGTATTATCATGTCTGGTCATGTTGATTATTGTGTATTTGTTTTATGCATTTCCGGGAATGATGACCCGAGTTTTTCCCTTCCTTAAAGAACACTATTTCTACAGATTTATATCAGTTATCTTTTCTCATTATGTTGTAGTGCTGATAGTCATAATGTTGTTGGACTACGGCTGGATCTACAGGAAAGGTAATTTTCTTAAGACCTTGTTAGTAGGAATGGCACTGATCGTTGAAGCGTCCCTCAGCTGTTATTTCAGTATAGTTGGTGCATTTAGAAGTGCAGCCGACAGCAGTTTCCTGAGTTTTCCTTATATCCTTTTAGGAATCATCACAATAATCGGAATTGGCTTTTTTGAGGAATCTTTCTTCAGAGGTGTCATAAGCAATATCATCGGAAAACACTATGCCAAAGACAGAAAAGGAGTATGGCTGTCTGTCTTTATCTCATCTGTCTTTTTTGGCCTGCTGCATATGGTTAATATGTTCTATGGTGTCAAACTGCTTCCGGCAATCATTCAAAGCGTCGTCGCGGTCTTTGCGGGTATGGCTCTTTGTGCTACCTATTATCGCGGTGGAAGCATATGGGCAATGATGTTTATCCATTCTCTGATCGACTTTGGACCACTCTTTGGCACAAGCTTCCTGGCTAATCCGGAATTGGTTGATGAAGCAGCGGTCGTCAATCAGTTTGGACTTGTTAATCTGACACCTGCTCTTATTTCCTTACTGATAACACTGTTCCTGCTAAGAAACAGTAAGATCAACGAAGCGATCGATCATTTCAAATAAAAACAGGTGGTCTATTCACCACCTGCCATGCGATAAGCGATCTGCTCAACTTCTTCACATTCTTTCGGAAAGACAGTTTCATGTCTTTTCTTTTTCGCTTCCGGATCAAACAATGTCCACTTCCAGTCGGTACTGTTATAATCCTTGAGCTGTAAGGTATCACCACTGACAAACACTTCACAAGGACCGATAAACCTGCCAAATGTCTGACGATAGGATTCCATCATTTCCTGATACATCATATCAGGAGCATTGCTGGTCATGATCAGTAAGACCGGAATCATACGCTCATTACAACATGGTGTTTCTCTATTGTATGTCAGGTTCTGGAAAATCAGTCTTTCATAAAGCGCTCTGAAAGATGCGGTCAGTTGTGAAAGATAATTAGGCGAACCGATTATCAGACCATCAGCTTCTCTGATCGCATCAAGTACTGGCGTCAGCCCATCTTTGCAGATACAATGTCCCTTGAATTTTTCTTTCTTGCAGCCAAAACACGATATACAGCCTGTGTATTTTTCTAATCTGAACAGATCAAACCAGATAACTTCTGCCCCGGCCTTTTCTAATCCCTGGGCAGCACTCTTTAACAGAGTATCTGTATTCCAACCCTTTCTTGGCCCCGCATTTACTATTACTATTCTTTTCATCTTTCGTACCTCTTTTTCTATTATAATGAATTTAACTACTGTTACTTATATAATAAGGAGCACAACATGAGTATTAATCCAAAATTCTATTACTATCATGAAATGGGTGAAGAGGCCAATAGCGATAATATTGATAGATTTGGTGAACCTGTCAAATCGTTATTTACCACTACACAATTCTTATCATTGACCCACGAGATCGACATTACGGATGATATTGGAAATATTTTATATCATTCTTCTTCAGCTTTTCTTTCACTTCGTGATAAGACTGATATCACAAATGGTTCGGGTGAACATGTCGCCCACATTGAACGTGAACTGTTTTCCTTACATGAAAGACATCATATAAGTATGGCTGATGGTACTTCCTTTGATATGTCTAATCAGCTGTTTCATCTGATCAAGGATATAACTGATATTGAAGGACTGGGATGGACCTTAAAAGGAAATATTATCGGTCTTAATTTTGAACTCTATGATGAAAACGATAATATCGTCGCTTTGATCTCACAGAAGTTTATTTCATTACATGATAAATACTGTATCGATATCTATCAGGCAGACAAGGAAGAGATCGTTATCGCCATTCTTATTGCCTTACAACACATGATGAGAGACAGAGCCAATAGTGCCGCAGCCTCATCTTCCAGCAACTAATGAAACCGGTAAACAGAAATGCTACAGCTAATGCCTGTGCCTTACTGGAATATCTTTATGATGTTGCAGGCAAGAAGATCATAGCTGGCCAACATACGCAAACCCGTGAACAGGAAGAGCTTAGTTATATCTATGATAAGACTCAGAGATATCCTAAACTGATCGGATATGAACTGCTTTCTTATTCTCCTAATATCAACTTTAATGATGCGTCCAAGGAATGTCTTGATGAAGTCTATGATAATCAGGGAACTTTAAAGACAGCCTTAGAAAGAGCTCAAAATAATAACGACATCATAACTTTTACCTTCCATTGGTTTTCACCATTATATGGAAGAGATAAAAGTTTCTATGCCAAGAATACAGATTTTGATCCTGCTGCTGTACTTATCCAAGGAACTAAAGAACAGAACGCTTTTTATCATGACCTTGATGTGATTGCCCAAGAACTTTATCCTTTCTTAGAAAAGGATATCCCGATTCTTTGGCGACCATTCCATGAAAGTGATGGTAAATGGTTCTGGTGGGGCAGAAAAGGAGCCGATATCGCAAAACAGTTGTATCTGCTTATGTATGATCGCTTTGTGAACTATCATCA
>CAMNFQ010000048.1 GCA_946537295.1 uncultured Bacillota bacterium | reverse complement strand
AATAAATCATTCAATGGTAAAAAGATCATCAAAGATATTTCCTTTGAACTGGAAAAGGGTAAGGCACTATCGATTATCGGTTCCAGTGGAAGTGGCAAGACGACATTGCTTCGCTGTCTGAATTTTCTGGAATTTGCGGATGAAGGTGAGATCTTTCTGGATAATAAACTGATCTATGAAGGTAATGAAACCTATAGTGAAAATGAATTGGTAGCACTAAGAAAACACTTTGGACTGGTCTTTCAGCAATTCAATCTGTTTCCTCAGTATACAGCTTTAGAAAATGTAATGTTGGCACAAAAACTGAAAGGCAATAACTCTAAAGATAAAGCTTTGATGTTGTTAGATCAGATGGGACTATCAGATCGAATCGATTATTATCCGCATCAGCTTTCCGGTGGCCAGCAGCAAAGAGTTGCAATAGCCAGAGCCTTATGTCTTGATCCGGATATCTTATGCTTTGATGAACCTACCAGTGCTTTAGATCCACAACTGACATCAGAAGTATTGAAAGTTATCAAGCAGCTTTCTGATAAAAAGACAACAATGATTATTGTTACTCATGAAATAGCTTTTGCCAGACAGGTTTCCGATAAAGTAATATTCATGAGTGATGGTAGAATTGTTGAAAGTGGAACGCCAGAAGAAGTAATTGATAATCCAAAAAATGAACTGACTAAACATTTCTTATCTAATATCATTACAAACTGGAATTAAAAAGGCTATAGAACTTAATCTATAGCCTTTTAGTTAAGAAACTTATTTAGCTTTCTTAGCTGTCTTTTTTACAGATTTCTTTGCTACTTTCTTAGCTGGTTTTTTGGCTGCTTTATCTGCTTTTGCAGCAGCTTCGTTCTTGATTGCAGCCTGGGCAGCAGCTAATCTAGCGATAGGTACTCTATATGGTGAGCAAGATACATATGTCAAGCCAACCTTATCGCAGAATTCGATTGAAGCTGGATCACCACCGTGTTCTCCACAGATACCAAGTTTGATATCAGGACGAGTCTTTCTACCTAACTGTACAGCGTTTTCAATCAGCTTGCCAACACCATGCTGGTCTAATTTAGCGAATGGATCCTGTTCATAGATCTTAGCATCATAGTAAGAACCTAAGAACTTACCTGCATCATCTCTTGAGAAACCGAATGTCATCTGAGTTAAGTCGTTTGTACCAAATGAGAAGAATTCAGCTTCTGTAGCGATTTCATCAGCCAGTAATGCAGCACGAGGAATTTCGATCATAGTACCAACATGGTATTCAAGTTTAACTTTTGCTTTCTTGATTTCTTCTTCAGCAGTGTTAACTACGAAATTCTTAACGTATTTAAGTTCAGAAACATCACCAACCAATGGGATCATGATTTCTGGAACTACATGCCACTTAGGATGTTTCTTGTTTACATTGATAGCAGCTCTGATAACAGCCTTAGTCTGCATTTCAGCGATTTCAGGATATGTTACAGCAAGTCTGCATCCTCTATGACCCATCATAGGGTTAACTTCATGTAAACTGTCACAGGCAGCCTGTAATTTCTCTAATGAGATACCCATTTCTTCAGCAAGAACTTTCTGTTCTTTTAAGCCGGTAGGAACGAATTCATGTAGAGGTGGATCTAAGTAACGGATTGTTACAGGGAAGCCCTTCATTGCTTCGTAGATTCCTTCGAAGTCTTTCTGCTGTAATGGCAGAACCTTTTCTAAGGCTTTCTTTCTCTGTTCAGCTGTTTCAGATAAGATCATTTCTCTGATAGCTTTGATCTTGTCTTCCTGGAAGAACATATGTTCAGTTCTGACTAGACCAATACCTTCAGCACCGAAGGCAAGAGCCTGAGCTGCATCTTTAGGAGTATCAGCATTAGTTCTGATCTTTAATCTTCTTCTTTCATCAGCCCACTTCATGAACTTCTTGAAATCACCAGAAATTGAAGCAGGGACAGTGTTGATAGCTTCACCATAGATGTTTCCAGTAGAACCATCTAATGAAAGCCAATCAAATTCTTTATATACTTTATCATTTAATGTGAACTGTTTCTTAGCGTAGTCGATCTTGATATCGCCACATCCAGATACACAGCATTCACCCATACCTCTGGCAACAACAGCAGCGTGAGATGTCATACCACCACGTACTGTTAAGACGCCTTCAGCAGCAGCCATACCTTCGATATCTTCTGGAGAAGTTTCAAGTCTTACCAGAACGACTTTCTTGCCATTCTTGTGTTCTCTGATTGCATCTTCAGCAGAGAAGACGATCTGACCACAGGCAGCACCTGGAGAAGCAGGTAATGCACTGGCAATTGGTTTAGCTTTCTTTAATGCTTCTGCATCAAACTGTGGATGTAAGAGGGCATCTAACTGTTTTGGTTCAACCATCAGTAAAGCCTGATCGATTGTAACTAAACCTTCCTTAACCATGTCGCAGGCAACTTTCAGAGCAGCTGTAGCAGTTCTCTTACCGTTACGAGTCTGTAACATGAACAGTTTCTTTTCCTGGATAGTGAATTCCATATCCTGCATATCATGGTAATGATTTTCCAGAGTATTGCAGATCTTTACGAAATCCTTGTATGCACCAGGCATAACTTTCTTGAGCTGATCGATTGTCTGAGGAGTTCTGACACCGGCAACGACGTCTTCGCCCTGAGCGTTCATCAGGAACTCACCGAACAGTTTCTTTTCACCGGTAGCTGGGTTTCTTGTGAAGGCAACACCTGTACCACAATCATCGCCCATGTTACCGAAGACCATCATCTGTACGTTAACAGCTGTACCCCATGAAGAAGGGATATCATTCTCTTTACGATAGAAGATAGCTCTTGGATTATTCCATGATCTGAATACTGCTTCAATAGCTCTTTCTAACTGGACATTAGTATCCTGAGGGAAGTCTTCCTTTAATTCTTTCTTGTAGAAGTCTTTGAATCTCTTGACTAATTCCTTCATATCATCAGCATCAAGTTCAGTATCGAGCTTGACACCTTTCTTTTCTTTTACTTCATCAATGATTTCTTCGAATCTCTTCTTAGAAAGTTCCATAACAACGTCAGAGAACATCTGAATGAAACGACGATATGAATCGTAAGCGAATCTTTCATTGTTTGTCTTCTTGGCAATTGTTTCAGCAACTTCATCATTGATACCGAGGTTCAGGATTGTATCCATCATACCTGGCATACTTGCTCTGGCACCAGATCTTACAGATACAAGCAGAGGATTCTTGGCATTTCCAAGTTTCTTGCCGGCCTGTTTTTCCAGTTTGCCTAAAGCTACTTTAACTTGTGACATGATATCCTTGTTGATCTTTTTACCATCATCATAGTAGGCATTACAAGCTTCAGTAGTGATAGTAAAACCGTAAGGTACTGGTAAGCCAAGGCTGGCCATTTCAGCGAGGTTGGCACCTTTACCACCAAGGAGTTCACGCATGTTTGCGTTACCTTCCGCAAACATATAAACGTATTTCTTGCTCATCTTTTCTCCTTTTCAAGTCATTTTGACCCATATAATTTTATCATAATTTATTATGAAAATATTAATAACTAGGCATTATTAATATACTTTTAAATAATATTTTCTATTTGCTATAATGTAATAGTTAACTGGAGGTGCTAGAATGCCTATTAATAAAAAAACCAGTCTTGGTCAGATCAAAATTTCAGATAACGCAATTGCTATTCTTGCCGGTACTACTGTCAACGAATGCTATGGTGTTGTCGGTATGATTTCCAAGAATTATCTCGTTGATGGATATTCTGCCTTGCTTAAGAAAGAAAACTACTCAAAAGGTGTTGTTATCAAGAATGATAAAGAAGGAATCAAGGTTGATGTATATATTGTGATTTCCTATGGTGTCAAAGTTTCTGAAGTAGTTGCGCAATTACAGGAAAGAGTTAAATATGCGCTGGAAAAGACATTGAATATGGATATCGCCAGTGTCAATGTACATGTAGAGGGAATCGTCGTCAATGAATAGTGTTAATGTTGAACAATTTAAAGCCATGATCAGATCCGGCTGTGCCAATCTGGAAAATCATGCAGCTGAAATAAATACTCTGAATGTCTTCCCTGTACCAGATGGTGATACAGGAACTAATATGTCTATGACTTTTACCAACGGTTATCAAGAAGCAATCAAATGTAATTCTGATTCCGTTTCTGATGTAGCTAAGGCATTTTCTCGTGGACTTCTTATGGGAGCAAGAGGAAATTCCGGTGTTATTACTTCACAGATCTTCAGAGGCTTCTATCAGCACATTGAAGGAAAAGAAGAAATCGATGTATCAGATTTTTCTTTAGGTTTTGAAAATGGCGCAAGAGTTGCCTATAAAGCCATCATGAAACCAGTTGAAGGTACAATCCTTACTGTCATCAGAGAAGCTTCATGGTATGCCAATCACGATTTTGAAACTCAGCCATTTGATCTTAATACTTATTTTGCCAAACTGGTTCAGTATTCTGCTGAATCATTAGAAAGAACTCCGGATTATTTACCAGTTCTTAAGGAAGTTGGCGTTGTTGACTCAGGTGGTTCAGGATTATTAAGAATCCTTGAAGGATTTAAAGCTTATGTTGATGGTAATCCGATTGATTTCCTTGAGAAAAAAGAAGAAACAACTGTTAATCCTGCATTAATGCTGGAAAACGAGGAATTTGGTTACTGTACAGAATTTATCGTCAGACTTGATGAAGACTATCTCAAGAAATTCGATGAGAAGATCTTAAAGAAAAAACTGACAGATATGGGTGGCGAATCCCTGGTTGTTGTCAGAGATGAAGATCTAGTTAAAGTTCATGTCCATACTCTTAAACCTGGTGATGCTTTAAACATCGGTCAGCGCTATGGTGAATTCGTTAAACTGAAGATCGAAAATATGCAAGAACAGCATTCCACGATTATCGCTAATGCCAATACTGAACCAAAGAAACAGGTCAAGGAAGAAAAGAAGAAAGAACCTAAGAAATATGGTCTTGTTGCAGTTGCGGCTGGTGAAGGAATCACAAAACTGTTCTATGAACTAGGTTGTGATGTTGTCGTATCAGGTGGACAGACTATGAATCCTTCAACTGAGGATTTTGTTAAGGTAATAAATGATCTGGATAATTGCGAAAATGTCCTGATCTTCCCGAACAACTCCAATATTATTCTGGCTGCTAAACAGACACAATCTGTTCTAAGTGATAGAAATATATATGTTATCGAAACAAAATCAATCCAGGCTGGTCTATCTGCTGTTGGTATGTTCAATGCTAATGCTGATGTTGAAGAAAATATTGCTGATCTTAATGATGTAATTGCCAATGTTACAGCTGCCAGTGTTACTTACGCTATCAAAGATACAACATTTGAAGGCGTAGCTGTCAAAGAGGGTGATTATATTGCAATTGCAAATAAGGGAATCATTTCTTCTGGAAAAGACAGAAAAGCTGTCGTTCTGGAATTATTGGAAAAGCTATGTGATGACAAAGATAAGGAAATCATTACTGTTATTGTTGGCGATGATAAGAATGATGAAGAAGTATCACTTATTGAAGATTACATCAGCAAGAATACTGATCTGGAATGTGAAATAATTGATGGCGGTCAGCCAGTATACTCATATCTGATTGGTATTGAATAAGATATAAATAATATTGTTTAAAAAAGAATCTGCTATTCAGCAGATTCTTTTATTTCCTGTTCTTTGATTTTCATGAGTTCTTCTTCCTCTAACACACGATAAGCAACTTTACCTACCAGTGTCTTTGGCATTGAATCTCTGAATTCGATATCATAAGGCATTTCATATTTTGCCAGATGTTTACGACAATGATCCATGATACTCTGTTTGATCTCTTCACTTGGTGTTATACCAGGTTTCAGTACAACAAATGCCTTGACCTTCTGCATCTTATATGAATCAGGAACACCAATGACACATGACATCTGTACATCTTCATGAGCTTCCAGAATGTTTTCAAGCTGTGCAGGGTAGATGTTGTAGCCAGATGAGATGATCATTC
This sequence comes from uncultured Bacillota bacterium, assembly GCA_946537295.1. Lineage (GTDB taxonomy): Bacteria > Bacillota_I > Bacilli_A > Erysipelotrichales > Erysipelotrichaceae > Colivicinus. The sequence continues at coordinate 6,613 of CAMNFQ010000048.1, read as the reverse complement.
TCTTGGAACGACCCTTGAAGTAGACAAATCCTTCATTATCCATCTGTCCCAGATCTCCTGTATGAACCCAGGTGCGTCCATCGAAATCAGATTTCTTTAATGTATCTCTGGTTTCTTCTTCATTGTTCCAGTAACGCTGCATATTGGTTGGTCCTGATAAGAGGATCTCACCCTCGGTGTTGTATGGTACTTCAATGTCTGTTCCTGGCTCAGCGATCTTAATGAATGTATCAGGGAATGGGATACCGATTGATCCTTCCTTGTGCATTGTAGGTGGAGTAAGACAACAAGCTGTTACAGTTTCAGTAGTGCCATATCCTTCTCTGACCTGAATAGTTGCATGATGATCATACAGGAACTTATCGAGTTTTTTCTTAAGTTCGATTGATAATGAATCGCCACCTGAGAAGACACCTTTTAAGAATGACAGATCTTTTCCATCCATTTCACGAAGTCTCAGCAGAGCTTCAAACAATGTTGGAACACCTGCGATGAAGTTACATTTATTTTTTAGAATAGATTTAGCATATGATTTAGGCGTAAAACGCGGAATCAGAATTACACGTCCGCCTTGTGACAACATTGAGTGGATACATACGCCTAAGCCAAAGCCATGGAACAGTGGCATAGCTGCCAGCATTTTGTCTCCAGGTCTGAACATTGGGTTTGTTGCAACGATCTGTTCACCAAGATCATTGAAATTGGAATTGGATAATACGATACCCTTAGTTGTACCAGTAGTACCACCAGAATAAAGGATTACCGCATCATCAGCTCCTTTACGTTCTTTCTTATAGTTGTAGAAACAGCTATTTGCGATCTTCATGAACTGATTCCATCTGATTACTGGCGCATCCTTTGGAATAGGCTTGATCTTTCTTCCTTCAGTAAGCATATATCCGGCTTTGATTGGACGGGAAAGTTCATCTCTGATCGAAGCAATAATGATGTTTACAACATTTGTGTTTGCTCGAATATTTTCAAATTTGTGATAGAACTGATCCAATGTAACTGCTGTTACTGAATTAGATACGTTAAGATAATGTTCGATTTCTTTTTCAGCAGAGAGCGGATGAATCATGTTACAGATACCACCGACCAGGTTTACGGCATAGAACATATAGATAGCTTGTGGACAGTTAGGCATAGCGATTGTAACACAATCGTTTTCTCTGACACCAATCGTACGTAAAGCTTTTGCACATCTGTTGATCTGTTCGATCATTGTTCTGTAGGTCGTTGGTCTGCCCATGAAGTCAAAAGCTACAGCATTTGGATATTTATTTGCGATCTGTTCAACCTTCTCATACATAGAACCTTCAAAATAGTTCAATGTAAGAGGGATATCACTGTTCTCTGCAGCCGCAGCCCAAGGAATCCTTTCAGTGATAGGTGTAGTGAATGCGTTTTTGTTATTCGACATTAATAAAATCCCCCTAATTTATATCGTTTCACAACAAATCAATTATAGCTTATTATCACTAAAAGTGTTAGTTTAGTTGGTAATTATGTTTCTGTAAAAGTATTATAATTATAACTATGAATGAAACCGATAGAATTATAGAACTAAGAAAACTGCTCAAACAGTACAGTTACGAATATTACACGCTTGATAAACCAACGATTCCTGATAGCGAATATGACATGCTTTTCAGAGAACTGGAAGATTTGGAAGCAAAACATCCGGAAATGGATGATCCAAATTCTCCTACAAAAAGAGTCGGATTTGAAATACTTAGTGAATTTAAAAAGATTACCCACGAAAGACCAATGCTTTCATTAGGTGATGTCTTTTCCTATGACGAATTAAGAGACTGGTCAAAAAAGATCACTGATATCTATGGAAAAATAGAGTATTGTGCTGAATACAAGATCGATGGACTTGCAATGTCTCTTTTATATGAAAACGGTCTTTTCCAACAGGCAGTCACTCGAGGAGATGGTATTACGGGTGAAGATGTTACCAGCAATGTCAGAACTATCCAGAGTATTCCAATGTCTATTCCTTATAGACAGCGTTATGAGATTCGTGGCGAAGTCTATATGCCTAAGGCATCATTTAACAGAGTCAACAGAGAAAGAATCGCCAACGGTGAAGAAGAATTTGCCAATCCAAGAAATGCAGCAGCTGGTTCTATCAGACAGCTTGATTCAAGGATCTGTGCTTCCAGAGGACTTGATGGTTTCTGGTATCATGTTCCAGATGATGTAAATTCTGATACCCATTACGGTTCTTTACAATATGCCAAAAAGCTTGGTTTTGTCGTTAATCCGACAACATCTTTGTTTAATGATATTGAAGATGTAATTAATTTTATTGAAGAAACTGCCAAATTAAGACATGATCTGCCATATGAGATAGATGGTATGGTCATTAAAGTAAATTCATATGCATTACAAAGAGAACTTGGCTTTACTTCCAGAATTCCTAAATGGGCTATTGCCTATAAGTTTCCGGCAGAAGAAGTCAGAACTAAAGTAGAGGATATCTTTATTACAGTCGGCAGAACTGGTAAGTGTACACCAAATGCCAAGCTGACTCCTGTCAAGGTAGCAGGAACTACGGTTGGTTTTGCGACATTACACAATGAAGACAACATCAAAGACAAGGACATAAGAATCAATGATACTGTCATAGTCAGAAAAGCAGGAGATATCATTCCGGAAGTTGTCAGATCGATCAAAGAAAACCGTGATGGTTCACAAATCAGATATGTTTTCCCAGATAAATGTCCGGTCTGTGGAGGTAAGCTTTATCGTTTTGAAGATGAAGCAGCTCATTATTGCGTAAATACTGAATGTCGGGCCAGACTGGTCTATTCGATCGCTCATTTCACGGAAAGAAATGCCATGAATATTGATGGTCTTGGTGAAAAAAGGGTAGAAGCTTTCTTGAATGCCGGATTACTAAACAGCTTTGAAGATATCTATCAGTTAAGTGAACGACGTGATGAGATCCTTTCAATGGAAAAATTCGGATCTAAATCTTTTGATAATCTTATCGAAGCTATTGAAAATTCAAAGAAGAATTCTTTAGAAAGATTAATTAATGGCTTAGGAATCAGGCAGGTAGGCGAAAAAGCTGCTAAAGTTCTGGCAGCCCATTTCCAGAATATGGAGGCATTCATGAATGCCAGTGTTGAACAGTTAAGTGAGATCAAAGATATCGGACCTGTAACTGCCGAATATATCAGAGATTTCTTTATGGAAGAATCAAATAGAGAAATGATCACTAAGCTGAGATTTTATGGTGTGAATATGAATTATATTGATACCAGTATTTCTAATGATTCTGTTTTTGCTGGAAAAACTGTGGTACTTACTGGCACATTAGAGAAGTATTCCCGTAATGAAGCAACTGCCTTATTAGAAAACCTAGGTGCTAAAGTCAGTGGTTCTGTTTCGAAAAAAACTGATTATGTCATTTATGGCACAGAAGCTGGTTCTAAACTGGATAAAGCACGTGAACTTGGTGTTACAACGCTTGATGAAAGTGAATTTGAGAAGCTTTTATAAAGTATGTTAATATAATTAGTGGAGAATTTTATGAGCGAAAACAAAACTGTAACTACGAAAAAAGAAAAAAAGAAACTGTCACGTTCTGCTCTGGTGCTGATCGTTGGCATTATTATCATAGCTATTCCGGTTCTGATCTTTATAGGAATTCTTGGAATTTCTGCTCTTCATTCCGGTACACCAAGAGATGGTTCTCGTTTTGATGGCGATCTTAATCCGGCAATCACTAACGATAATGTGAATCAGATCAAAAGTAAGCTGGAAGAGATTGGCAATTTAGATAGTGTTGAAGTTGTCCTATCTGAAGGACAGTTAAGAATATTCCTTGATACAAATGATTCCTTAAGCGAATCACAGATCGATAACATTATCACCAATGCCTATAACACAGTAAATTCTGTTGTTCCTATATCAACTTACTTTACTGCCAAGGATTCAAAGAAGATGTATGATCTGCAGATCAATGTCTATACTGTAGCTGAAGAAAGTGCTTCAAGACAATATAAGCTTCTGCATAAGAATTCTGCTGAAGAAACCTATGCAATTGATGATTTGGCTCATGCCAAGGATCCAAAGCTTGTTGCCGAACTTCATGGTGATACTTCTTCTTCTACTTCTGCTGAAACAAGTGAAGCTGAAACGACAGAAACAGAAACAACTGAAACTCAGGCTCAATAAACTTCATGGAAACATGAAGTTTTTAAATATATGAAAAACGATATCTTGAGATGTAAATGTATTGATATGTCAGTTGATGGCCAGGGTATTGCCAAAAGCAATGATCTGGTCGTTTTTGTCAAAGAAATGATTAAAGGAGAAACAGCTGACGTTAAGATCATTGCTGAAAAGAAAAACTATTCTTTTGGTATCATAGATAAGCTCATAGAACCATCTTCACATCGTGTTAAATCTGACTGTCCTATCTCGTATAAGTGTGGAGGATGTGACTATCGCTATATCGATTATGAGTACCAGCTGAAATTAAAAAAAGAAGTTCTGGTTAATACCTTCAAAGGATATGAAGTAAAAGATATCATTCCTGATGATGATCCATATTACTATCGTAATAAAGTCCAGATTCCTGTCAGAGATAAGATGATGGGTTTCTATCGCAAGTTTTCCAATGACATTGTGGAATTCGATGATTGTCTGATTGAATCTAAACTTGCCAATATGATTATTAAGGATCTGAAGAAATTACTTATCGAAAAACACATTGATTCAAAGATCAGACATATCGTCATCAAATATGGTGAAGGCACAGATGAACTGATGCTTTGTTTCGTTGTTAATACATTCGATATTGATCTCAATGAAATAGTTGATTATCTGACGCATAAATATCCTCAGATCAAATCTGTCTTACTTAACCTCAACGACAAAAAGACTAATGTAATCTTAGGAGAAAAAGAAAAACTGCTTTATGGTAGAGATCATATCTATGATATTTTTGATGGCATAAAAGTTAAGATATCTTTAAAATCTTTCTACCAGGTTAATCATGATCAGATGATCAAGCTCTATAAAAAGATCTATGAATTATCAAAAGTTTCTAAAGACGATGATGTGCTTGACCTGTATTGTGGTATTGGAACAATTTCACTCTACATAGCGAGATACGCCAAACATGTAACAGGAGTAGAGATTGTTGAAGCAGCTGTAAATAATGCCAGAGACAACGCCAAAACAAATAATATCAATAATTGTGATTTTGTTTTAGCTGATGCCAGAAAAGGAATGGACACCTATATAGAAAACAAGGATATCGTTATAGTAGATCCTCCAAGAAAAGGTATAAGTCCCGAACTGATCGATTCCTTTATTTCTCATGGTACAAAAAAGATTGTCTATGTATCATGTAATCCAGCAACTCTAGCCAGAGATCTGGATCTATTAAAAGACCATTATAATGTCAGTCCAATTCAGCCTGTTGATATGTTTCCATTCACAACTCATTGTGAATCTTTAGTTGTACTTGAGAAGAAATAATGAAAAAATGTAGTGCCTACAAATACTGCGGTGGTTGTCAATACCAGGGAGTAGATTACGATCAGCAGCTAAAAATAAAACAGGATAATATCAATAAACTATTATCTGGTTTTGGTAAAGTCAATAATATTATCGGCATGAAAGATCCGTATTATTATCGTAATAAGATACAGATCAATTTTGCCTACGATGAACATCATAATATTGTTTCCGGTTATTATATCCCCAGTACTCATACCATCGTTCCTGTTGAAGAATGTCTTATTTCTGATAGGAAGATCAATGAAATAATCAGTTCGATTAAAAGGATAATCAGTAAATATAAGATCTCAATTTTCGATGAAAACAGAATGAAAGGATGTCTGAGACATATTCTGATCAGATCATCAAACCTTGGTGAATATATGGTTGTTTTAGTTACTGGTTCCGCTAAGATAGTGAAAGAAAAAGAACTGATTAATGACATTCTGAAATATAATCCAGAAGTAAAAACAATTATCCAGAATGTCAATAACAAACATACTTCAATGGTTTTAGGGCCAAAAAATACCACGCTATATGGCAAAGGATATATCACAGATGAATTATGTGGATTAAGATTCAGAATATCGCCATCATCTTTCTATCAGGTAAATAAGACTCAGACAGAAGTTTTATATAATGAAGCGATCAATTTAGCTAATCTAAAAAAAGAAGAAACTGTTTTAGATGCATATTGCGGAACAGGAACGATAGGTCTTTCTTTAAGTAATAAAGTAAAAAAAGTAATTGGTGTTGAACTAAACAGATCAGCAATCAGAGATGCGCTAACTAATATGAAGATCAATGGTATAAACAATTGTGAATTTGTCTGTGATGATGCTGGAAGATATATGGAATATCTTAATAAAAATAACACCCATATCGATACTGTTATCATGGATCCACCAAGAGCTGGCTCTGATATGAAATTCATGAACAGTCTGGTCAGGATCAGACCTGATAAGGTTGTTTATATTTCTTGTAATCCTGTTACATTAAAAGATAACTTAATGTATTTAAAGAAGTTCTACAACATAAAAAAGATTCAGCCCGTCGATATGTTTCCGTTTACTCAACATGTTGAGAC
>CAMNFQ010000047.1 GCA_946537295.1 uncultured Bacillota bacterium | reverse complement strand
AGGTGCGGAAGCAAGCAGCCATACGAACCTCTGTCTGTGTGTACCATTTTTTATATATTGAATAAGAAAATCAAAATGAAAAATATATTTATGGAAGCCGCCTACAAAGAAGCGAAGAAAGCCTTCAAGGAAGATGAAGTTCCGGTAGGATGCGTGATAGTAAAAGACGACGAGATAATTGCCCGAGCACATAACAGAAAAGTAAAGAAAGACTGTGCTGTCTATCACGCGGAGATCGAGTGTATAACAAAAGCCTGTAAGAAACTGAACAACTGGAATCTTAAAGGATGCGATATATATATCACTCTGGAACCATGTATGATGTGCACCGGTGCGATCGTTAATTCAAGACTGGACAGGATCTTCTATGGTTGCAAGGATCCTAAAGGCGGAGCCTTAGTTTCAAATATCAGATTCAAAAGAATCAGAAATCTGAATCACTATCCAGAGATCAAAGGCGGTATTATGGAAAGTGAATGCTCAACGATCCTGAAAGAATTCTTTAAAAATAAAAGGAAGTAATTTCCTTGGAAATCCACGAGGGTATCAACCCTCTTTTTAAATGAGAAATCAACAGATGATTAATGCGGTATAATGATTATATGGCGTATCAGGTATTATACAGAACATACAGACCCGCAAAGTTTTCAGAAGTAGTCGGACAGGAATATATCGTCAAGACACTGGTGAATGCGATCAGAAATAACAAGATAGCACATGCATATCTTTTTGCAGGTCCAAGAGGAACAGGAAAAACAACGATCGCAAAACTGTTTGCCAAGGCAATAAACTGTCAGAACTTTGATGGTGAATCATGTGATGAATGTAATAACTGTAAAGCATACCTGGAAGGAAACCATCCGGACATTATTGAACTCGATGCTGCCAGCAACAACGGTGTCGATGATGTCAGAGAGATAATTGAACAGGTACCTTATGCCCCGCTGATTGGCAAGTATAAGGTATATATAATAGATGAAGTTCACATGCTGACACAACAGGCTTTCAATGCGTTGTTAAAAACATTGGAAGAACCGCCAGCTCATGTCATCTTTATTCTGGCAACGACTGATCCGCAAAAGATCATCCCTACCGTGCTTTCAAGATGTCAGAGATATAACTTCTCCAAGATCACTCTTTACGAGATTCAGAAGAGAATGATCGAAGTTCTCGATCGGGAAAATATTCCATATGACGAAAAAGCCGTAAGTGAAGTTGCAAGAATGGCGGAAGGCGGAATGAGAGATGCCCTCTCGATCCTGGAACAGTGTCTGGCCTACAACCCAGAAAAGCTCTCGCTCGAAGATGTTGAACATATCTTTGGACTTACTTCAACCGAAGAAGAAGTTGATCTGTATCTGAAGATCCATCAGAACAAGGTCAGTGAAGTAATAGAAAAACTTCGTAACATGTATGCCCAGGGAATGGATACCAAAAGACTGGCAGTCGACATGTTAGAGATAGTTAAAGATACTCTGATCTATTCTGATAAGGCAAAAGAAAAACTGCTCAACAGAATAACAGCAGCAGAAGCCCAGGAAATAATAAACAATATTTCAATGGATACCCTGTTAAAGGATGCAGACAATCTGGAGAAATTAATTTCCAGGGAAAAGATGAATCAGAGCTTCCTGGTATATATGGAACTGTGTCTGATCAAGATGGCCGAGACCAGCAACACAATCAGACCGATCACAAAAGAAAAAGAACACAAGGAAACAAAAGCAGAATCCACTGTCGAATCAGTGGACGATAAAGAAGAAACTGTTCAAAGTTATATCGTAGAACCGGAAACAGAATTCCTGCTTTCGATCCTGCTTGATGCCAACAAAGATCTTAAGATCGCTGATCAGATCATCTACAACAAACTTGATCTGTATCGCTATGAACCGGAGAAAAGAAAGTTCTATCAATTGCTGATCGGAACAGAACTCTTTGCTTCCAACAAGGATGCGATCATAATCTGTGGCAACAAATCACAATCTGACAACATCAATACCAAGGCAACAAACGAAGAGCTTTATAAATTCATCAACAACGAATTTGGTATCGATAAGATGGTATATGGCATAGACAACGACAAGAAACGTGAACTGATCGAACAGTACAAGAGGACACCTGCCGAAATGCGTAACAGACCGGTCTATGTAGAAAAATATCATTTTGAAGAAACAAGAGAGAAAAAACCGGAAGATAAACTGAAAGATCTCTTTGGAGATGTAGTAAAAGTCGAGGATTAAATATGGATATCAACAAATTAATGCAACAGGCACAGGCAATGCAGAAGGAACTTGAAAAAGCAACTGAGCAGATCAATGCCATGGAATTTGAAGGAAGTGCTTCAAACGGACTGGTGAAAGTTACAGTCAACGGCGAAAACAAAGTTTTGTCAGTAAATATCGATCAGAGCATCCTGAATCCTGATGATAAGGAAATGATCGAAGATCTGATAATGATTGCCGTAAACGATGCTATCGATAAAGCAGAAGACCTGAAGAAGAATCGTTTTGGTTCAATGGCTTCAGCTATGGGTTTACCAACTAAATAAAATGTATCCCGAAAATTTTGAAAGACTGATTGCCCTGTTTGAAAAACTCCCGGGAGTAGGAAACAAAACCGCACAGCGATTTGCGTTTGCGCTTCTGGAAAGAAACGCTGAACAGATCGATGAGATTGCGGACGTATTAAGCAGTGCCAAAAAAATCAGACATTGTCGCAGATGTGGTTTTCTATCAGATGAAGACGAGTGCCTTTTCTGTAAAGACAAAACCAGAAATCCGGCGACCCTGATGGTGGTTGCCTATCCCCAGGATGTGGTGGCGATCGAAAAGACTGAATCATACAAAGGACAATACCACGTGCTCAACGGACTGATCTCTTCCTCAAAAGGTATCTATCCTGAAGACATCGGTATCGCTGATCTGCTTAAAAGAATCAACGATCAGACCAGAGAAGTGATCATAGCTACTTCCCCTACTATGGATGGCGAAATGACAGCGCTGTATCTGGATAAGGTCCTGAAAGATAAAAACGTTTTAGTTACAAGACTTGCGCATGGCTTGCCGATGGGAGCTTCGCTTGACTATGCAGATGAACTTACATTGATAAAAGCTCTAGATAATCGGAGAAAGATCGAAAGTGAATAAATTATTAACAGTATATGATAATTACGAACCACTAAACAACGTCGCGAGTGTGCTGTCTTTAGACGTTGATGAGGTTTTCTTTGCCTATCATCACGATGTCGATAGTCGTTATTTTTTATATATTGAAAAAGTTATCAGAAAATATAAAAAGAATATAAAGCTCAATTTCATGCATTTGGTCAACGATGAGTATCAGCTAAGATCAATCATAGAATATAACGAAAACGTGATTGTCGATGTAGGTGGTGCCAAATACCTTTCTTTGGTCCTGTTTGATCTGGCCAGAAAGAACGGCAGAGAGATCATCTACTACGACGATGAAGAAAACAACATCAAAGACTACAAGACACACAGCATTATCTGCCCTAAGGTCTTCAATCTGACAATTGAAGATGTAATAAACCTTAAAGGTGGCGAGATCGTAAGCTACATGCATCAGAGTGTTCAGGACGAAGACAGCAAACAGACGATCAGAAGGATCGTTGAAATGAACCTGGAACACTACCCTGCCTTTATCCACTTTATTTCTCGAATCAATTCATTTATCAATAATGCAGATTACCTGGGAAATAATAAATACCGCTTGAGTGATGATGTAATCAGAAAGATCGAAAGCGATGAGATATATGACTATATCGATGATCTGTTTGTTATCGAAGGAAATGAACTGGAATTCAAGAACAGAGTATTAAAAGAACTTGTCAGTGTTTCCGGAACTTTCTTAGAAAACTACCTGCATATCGTTGTCGGCGAATCCGGATACTTTGATGATATGAAGATGAGCGTTGTTGTAGACTTCGCTGATGAAAATTGTGAATACCCTGTCAGATGCGAAATCGATTCACTGATTCTGAAAGACAATCATCTGTTGTTTGTTTCGTGCAAATCATCCAAGGCCGACACCGGTGCCCTTAACGAAATATATGTTCACAACAAGAAGTTTGGAAACTCACTTTCCAAACCAGTCCTTTGTGTTTGTGAAGAACTGGATCGCAAATATCCAAGCATCTACGCTAAAGGAAAAGAACTTGGTGTATATCTGATCGACAGATCATCGTTCCTGGAAAAAGACATAAACGAAGAATTCCTATCCATCATAGAAGGCACATACGAATACGACCGAGTAATCTAAAAGGTTTATAATTGAATTAGGAAATGTCTGCAATTGCATATATAACTGATTCAAAAATGCTTGAGCTTCACCGTTTGAACAATCACAAGCAGGTGAACTTTTGGAGACTGTCTAATAATATGAATTTTTCTGATTTCTGTGAAGGAGATCTTGTTTTCTTTTTGTCCAAAGACAAGGAACATCGCAAGAAGAAGGAAAAAGGAATCGTAGGCTTTGGCAGAGTGATCAGTTTTGAACTCTCATCAATCAGATCGATGTGGGATAAGTATGGCGTATTGAACGGCTACAATTCCCTGATAGAATTCAAGGAAGCAATAATCAGAGTATCAAAAGATAAAAAGCTCCCCCAGAAAATTTCATCTTTCCTGTTAGATGATGTGACGTTCTTTCAACCGGTCTATCTCAGTGATTGCGGCATGGAGATTTCCAGCAACGTCGAATCATATGTCTATCTGAAGCCGGAAGAAACTGTAATTAAACTTTTAAAGATGGCAAACGGTCCAAAAGATCTCTGGTCTGATCTCAATCAGAACGATGAAGCCATCAGAAAAGAAGAAATCATCTATTCTCTGTTTCAGGCCCAGAATAAGATTGGCTCAATATCAATGAACGACAATGTAAGTAAAAAAGCCAAAAGAGCCATGAAGTCATTTATAAAAAACAATCCGGATTATCACTATATCTATCGCTCAGAAAACGAAGTATTCAGATTAAAAGATAATTCCCTGGAAATAGTAATGTACGATGATAAAGAGATCGACTGGAGATTACTGATCGGACAGGCTCATCTGTATCGCTACTATTTTGAAAAATACTATGATGAATATCTGAATGTGGTGTTCAGTTGTCTAAGCAACAACGCCACCCTTAATCACCATCTCAATATCAACGAATGAAAAGGCAGCTCACACCGTCCTGGTAGAGCTGCCCCTTTTATATAAAAGCACAGAAAGGGTTACGTATCCATGCTTTTAAGCAAGATTATCTGATGAGAAAATTAAGCACTTCTTTTGCACCTTAATAATATACTAGAAATCAACAAAAGAAAGATTAGTTTTTAGGTCAGGTAATAAAAAGATTAAAACCTCAAAAATAACCAAGAAACTATAATAAAAACAGATCTTTTAAAACACTCAATTGTATAAGCAAAATCCCCTGTCTGTTATAATAAAGACAAGGTAACAACATGAAAACAATTATAAAAGACGGAAAAACACGCAACTCTTTTTTGCTTATTTTTCTCTGTTTCTTTTTCACATCATCCGGCTATCTGTCGTGGCTATATAATCTGATGAGATTCACCGACAACACGACCAGCGATATTCTCAGTGAGGTACTGGGTTATATCTTGCAGGCGATCGGTGTCTTTGTTTTTGTCTATCTGATAAAAAACAAAATCATCAGTTCAATCAAGTCATTGATCTATGGCGTGGTAGGTTTTGATCTGCTTTGTATCTGTGTTTCAGTATTGAGTAATAAGATAAGTGGAGTCATCACGTTTGGCTTGCTGATGAACGTGTTCCATGGAATACTGACCGGATATTATCTCTATGAACTTACAGACATCAACGATCCTAAAAAAGCAATTCTTTCATTTGCGTTAGGTTATTCATTAGGAAGCTTTGCAGGATATATATTATCAACTTTCAAAAACGGAACATTCTTAAAAACCAGAGAAGTGCTGATGGTATATGTCTTATTAGCGGCATTAATATTTGTTCTGGTATCAAGATCCGGAACAGATAAGATAAGAGATATAAAGAACGGAACACAGAAAACCCATTTCAGAGATCTTGCCCTGCTGATGTTTTCCTTCAATACAGTTAAAAACGTCGGTTTCAGTTTCCCAAGCGTAAATATCAAAGGAGGAGTAAATCTGGAGCTGGTCAGACTCTTTTATGCCCTAAGTCTGATCGTTGCCGGATATATCAACAGCAAGGATCATCGAACAGGTGCAATTTGTTGTGTGGCTTCATTGGGCTATCCGTTTTTCAGTATTGCCTTAAACAATCTCCAGGTCAACCCAACCATCATCTGGTGTTTAAGTTATCTGTTCCAGGGATTCTTTAATATCTATAGAATTATCCTGTTTGTTGAAATGGCGATGAATGAAAACAAAAGATATCTCGCCCCTTTCGGTCTGGCCTTTGGTCGAATTGGTGAAGCAACAGGAACGTCAATATATATTGCCCTTCAGGACGACATATTGAATCTGACAGGAATAACACTGATCCTGTTTGCTTCAGCGGTCTTTATTTTCTTTAAAGTCTATGGCGGATTATATGGAAACGGCACAAAAGTAAGAGATAAGTTTGATCGTTTCACAGCCGAATATGATCTTTCCGCAAGAGAAAAGGAAATCTTTGAGCAACTCTTAGATAAAACCAGCAGCAGACAGATCGCAGAAAGAATGTTTATATCAGAAAGCACTGTAAAATTTCATATTCACAACATCCTGAATAAAACAGGATGTAAAAATCGTAAAGAACTGGTCCAGGAGTATAACAATCAGATTAAATAAATCTGTAACAAAAGTAATATTGATTTTTGTATAGCAAGAATCATAGAATATATTCATGGATACAGAAAAAGAGAAAAAGATAGAAGAATATAATAAAATCATCGATAAGCAGGAAAAGCTAAGTGAAAAGCTTTTATTATTGCCTAAAGGCCATGTGAATGTTCTGTATCGCGGTGGCAAGGGATATTACTATCTGACATATAGAGATGGCTACAAAGTAAAAAACGACTATCTTGGTCCGGCAGATAAAACAGACCTCAATAATATATTTCAGCAACTGACAGAAAGAGAAAACTGTAAAAAAGAAATCAGAAGACTAAAAGAAGAAGCAAAGAACTTGAAGAAAGAGATAGGCAGGATCAGAAAAAATGCGATTAAGAGCAACTAAAAAAGACATCCTGAACGGCAATATCCTTGAACAGATGCTGATATTTCTGTTTCCCCTTTTCGTTGGCTATCTGTTACAGACCTTATATGGAATCGTAGATAATATTGTCTTAGGTAGGATCGTCGGCAAACAAGCCTTGGCGGCCGTTGGCGGATCCGCAACTTCAATCATAAATATCATTAATAACTTTGTCAGTGGAATGGCGGCAGCTATAACGGTATTGGTTGCTCAGAATTATGGCAGAGGAAATATGAACAAGGTTTCAGAATCGGTAAAGACCGGTATGTTTGTATCAATTGTAGTCGGTGGGTTGTTGACGCTAGTTATGAACCTTGCCGCAAGACCGTTACTTAATCTGATGGCAGAACCAGTCGAAACAATAAACCTGTCTTTAACTTATATGAGACTGTATTTCTTTTCGCTGATCCCCTACTTCATCTATCAGTCAGGCGTTTCAATACTTAGAGCCCTAGGTGATTCTAAAAGACCGCTCTATCTGATTATGGTGACAGCTGTAAGTAAGATCCTTTTCGATCTGTTATTAGCCGGTGTCTTTAAACTTGGAGTTACCGGTACCTCTTTGGCAACATTCCTGTCACACCTGGTATGTGCCCTAATAATACTGTTTATCTTTGAACGCACAGTTGATGTCTACCAGTACTCGATAAAGAATTTTGGTTTTGAAAAAGAAGATCTCATCCAGATATTCAAGATCGGTATCCCCTTCTCAATTCAAAGTATGTTGTTCGCCATACCAAACGCGGTAATACAACGAAAGATCAATACTTTTGGTACTGATTCAATCGCGGCTTATACAGCATTCAACAGTGTTGATAATCTGTTCTGGTGTTTCTCAAATTCCGTGGGTACCGCTACTATAACTCTGGCTGGACAAAACTATGGTAACGGCAACATGAAAAGAGTTAAGAAGATTGCCTACACTTCAATACTGGTTGAATTCACCGGTGCCGTAATATATGGAATTGTCTTCTACACCTTCGGTACCCATATACTTTCGCTGTTCCTGAAAGATCCGGAAGTTATTGTTATCAGTAAAAGAATCCTCAATGTGATTTCCTGCAGCTATTGGACCTATCTGTTTCTTGAACCGCTGTCAGCTGTATTTAAATCCGTTGGTCTCACAAACGTTCCGGTCTATATAGCAGTCTTCACAATTCTGATAAGCAGGATTGTCTATATCTATACATTTGATATTAAAGATGTCGCAATGGCGGTTGTGGCCTTCCCGATCTCCTGGGTTTTGACCAGTCTTGCCTATCTGGCTTATTTTCTAATTAATAAGAAATTCAGGATTGATGACAAAAAAGAGAAAGAAATAAAAAATTCGTGAAAATAAACAAAAAGATATTGAATTACAAAAATTAATCTGTTATTCTAGAAAAAATGAGTTTGAATTCCGGAAGGATCTGACTTATTAGATTTAGAGAAAGAGAATCCTCCGGATAGGGGGATTTTTTCTTCTAATAACTCAGGAAAGAAGGAGAAGACTATGTCTGTTAAGAATCAGAAACTTGGTTACTTGCCTGATGAAACGCCATCGATAGGCAAACTCTTACTTTACGCATTACAGCAGGTAATCGTAATGTTCCCAGCCACTATTGCTGTCGCTTTGATCACAGGGTTTCAAGTCTCTACTACCATTTTCGCTTCAGGACTTGCTACTCTGTGTTTTATTTTAATCACAAAGCGCAGAATACCGCTCTACTATGGATCATCATTTGCTTATCTGTCAGCTGTTTCCGCAATGGCTATGGCAGAAGGAAGTGCTGAGCAGATAGCTTCTTGGCAGGCTACCGGCATCTTACCACCTGAACTTATTTCAAAAGCTCAATTCGGTATCATCATGTCCGGTTTTGTCTCAATCGCTGCAGGTATTATTGTTAATAAGTTTGGAGCTGAAAAGATCGAAAAATTCTTACCAGCTTCCATCACCGGTTCAGTATCAATGGTTATTGGTCTGACACTTGCAGGCAATGCGATGTCAGATGTCCTGGGTATTGGAAATTCTATAAATGGTCTTGATGTAACACAAGGTTCAGCCGTAAGCGTAGCTTGGCTCGTTGTTGGTCTGATCACCTTCATATCAACCTGTCTGTTCGCAAGATATCTTAAAGGTTTATTATCACAGCTTCCACTATTACTTGGTGTAGGTTGTGGCGTAGTTACAGCCGCTTTATTCTACTTCATCGGCGGAATCAATCTGTTCAGATCTGTTCCAGCTGAAGCTTTAGCTGCTTCTGCTTGGAAAATTGGAGACGGTTCGATCTTTGCCTTGCCGGCATTCACTTTCCCTAAGTTCTCTTTACAGGCTCTGATCGGAATCATGCCAATCGCAATCGCAACAATTCCAGAATCAACTGCTCATATGTATCAGCTTGAAATATACATTAATGATGTTGCGAAAGAAAAAGGTAAAGGAAAATATGACATGATCTCACTGTTAGGAAACAACCTGATCGGTGATGGTTTATGTGATATGGTATCAGGTGTAGTTGGTGGTCCAGCCGGAACAAACTATGGCGAAAACATTTCAACAATGGCAATTACCAGAGTCTTCTCTGTACCAGTTCTGATGGTCGCTGCTATAATCGCGATGGTCGTTGCTTGCTTCACACCGCTGATTAAACTGATCTATGGTATTCCTCTGGCAGTAATCGGTGGAATTGAAGTATACTGCTTCGGTGCTATCGCTGCTCAGGGTATCGCAATCCTGATTGATAAAGGCGTATCAATGTTCGATTCAAAGAACATCGCTGTTATCGCTCTGATCTGCATCGTTGGTCTTGGTGGCCAGTATGCATTCGGTGGAACAATCCCATTCTTCTCACTTAATGTTCCATGCGTAGCTGGAGCTGCAATCGCAGGTATTATCCTGAATCTTATCCTGACAATAGGTGATAAGGCTCAAGGATAGAAAATATAATCAATAAATAATAGCAATAATACTTTAGCGCATAGCTAAAGTATTATTAAATTTTAGGAAAGGAAAACAATGGCAAAAGTACTTAATGAAGTATCTCATACCTTCAATGAATATCTGCTGATACCAGGACATACAACCAAGAAATGTATCCCGGATAACGTTTCGTTGAAAACACCACTTGTTAAATACAAGAAGGGACAAAAACCTTCTTTAACCATGAACATTCCAATGGTTTCCGCAATCATGCAATCAGTATCTGGTGACAGACTGGCGGTTGCGTTGGCGGCAGAAGGTGGCGTCTCGTTCATCTATGGAGCACAGACGATCGAGCAGGAAGCCGAAATGGTCAGAAAAGCCAAAACCTATAAGGCCGGTTTTGTACCAAGCGACTCCAATATCAAACCTGATGCAACACTTAAAGATGTCTTAGACTTGAAGGAAGAAACATCCCATTCCACAATGGCAGTTACAGATGATGGTACCGGAACTGGTAAATTACTTGGTATCGTTACATCAAGAGATTATCGCATATCAAGAACACCTTTAAATGCCAAAGTGTCCAGTTTCATGACACCATTAGAAAAACTGATCACTGCCAAAGATACGATCAGTCTTTCTGAAGCTAACGATATAATCTGGGAACATAAACTCAATACATTACCGATCGTAGACAAGAAAGGTCATCTGAAGGCACTGGTCTTCAGAAAAGACTATGAATCTCATAAGGATCATCCAAACGAACTGCTTGATGATGATAAGAGATATATCGTTGGAGCCGGAATCAATTCCAGAGATTATAAAGAAAGGGTACCGGCATTAGTTGAAGCGGGTGCTGATATACTATGTATCGATTCATCAGAAGGCTTCTCTGACTGGCAAGCCGATACGCTGGATTGGATCAAGAAGAAATATAAAGGCAAAGTAAAATGCGGAGCTGGAAACGTCGTTGATGCCGAAGGCTTCCGTTTCCTTGCGGATGCAGGTGCTGACTTCGTTAAAGTCGGCATCGGTGGCGGATCGATCTGTATCACCAGAGAAACAAAAGGTATAGGCAGGGGACAGGCTTCTGCCATCATGGATGTATGCAAGGCCAGAGATGAATATTTCAAAAAGAAGGGTGTATATGTACCTGTCTGTTCAGATGGTGGAATCGTCTATGACTATCACATCACACTGGCTCTGGCCATGGGTGCTGACTTTGTCATGTTAGGAAGATATTTTGCCAGATTCGATGAATCAAATTCCAACAAAGTTATGATCAACGGTACATACTACAAGGAATATTGGGGCGAAGGTAGTGCTCGTGCCCGTAACTGGCAAAGATATGATATGGGTGGAGCTAAGAAGCTGCAGTTTGAAGAAGGTGTTGATTCCTATGTACCATATGCCGGAACATTAATGGAAAACGTGAGACTGACAACACACAAAGTTAAATCAACTATGTGTAATTGCGGTGCTATAAGTATTCCGGAATTCCAGAAAAAAGCAAAACTGACATTAATTTCACCAACTTCAATTGCTGAAGGCGGAGCTCACGATGTAATATTAAAGAATAGTAACGGGGGAAAATCAAATGGATAAAAGACCAGCAAGTTTAAAAAGAATCACAACCAAAAAGGCGGCTGAAAAGTTTATTAATCAGCAGATCAAAGAGATTAGAGAACAGGTCAAAGATCAGAAAGTTCTTTTAGCTCTTTCCGGTGGTGTAGATTCATCGGTTGTTGCAGCATTACTGATCAAAGCAATCGGTGATCAGCTTACCTGCGTACATGTCAATCACGGTTTATTAAGAAAAGGTGAACCTGAACAGGTAATTGAAGTATTCAAGGAAAACATGGGTGCAAACCTGATCTATGTTGATGCTTCTAATAAATTCCTTAAGGAGTTAAAAGGTGTAGCAGATCCTGAAACTAAGAGAAAGATCATCGGTAAAGTATTTATTGATGTATTCGCAAAAGAAGCAAAGAAGATCAAAGGCATCAAGTTCCTGGCACAGGGAACAATCTATCCAGATATTCTTGAATCAAAAGGGGTAAAGGCACATCACAACGTTGGTGGTTTACCAGCAGAACTGAATTTTGAACTTGTTGAACCAGTTAAATATTTATATAAAGACGAAGTTAGAGTAGTAGGTGAAGCTCTTGGCTTACCTAAAAACATGGTCTACAGACAACCGTTCCCAGGACCAGGTCTTGGTGTAAGATGCGTTGGAGCTATCACAAGAGATAGACTTGAAGCATTAAGAGAAGCTGATGCGATCGTCAGAGAAGAGATCGGTAAACTCAAAAATAAACCATGGCAGTATTTCTGTGTCATTCCTGATCTGAAATCAACCGGAATCAAAGATGGAAAGAGATACATGGGCTGGGCAGCAGTTATCAGAGCAATCAACACCAAAGATGCTGTAACAGCAAAATCATATGAGATCCCATACAAAACTCTATATAAGATTAGAGACCGTATCGTCAAAGAAGTTAAAGGTGTAAACAGAGTTCTCTGGGACTTCTC
>CAMNFQ010000046.1 GCA_946537295.1 uncultured Bacillota bacterium | reverse complement strand
TGAAGAATACACAATTGAAGAAGCGATAAACAAAATAAAAAGCCTGTAAATAGCAGGCTTTTTAGTTACTCTCTATTAGCAATTTCTTTTTTGATCTTTTCAACAAAATCCGCAAGTGACATTGATTCAGAACCTTCAACACCAAATCTTCTGATATTAACTGTACCATTTTCAACTTCACTATCACCTACAACAAGCTGATAAGGAATCTTATTCATCTGAGCTTCTCTGATACGATAGCCAAGCTTTTCATTTCTTCCATCAACATGAACTCTTACACCAGCTTCTCTTAATGTATCTAGTACTTTATTGGCGTAATCGAGATGTTTTTCAAAGTGAACTGGAATGATGATCGCCTGTTTAGGAGACAGCCATACAGGGAATGCTCCCTTGGTTTCTTCGATCAGATAGGCTGTGAATCTGTCAAATGTACCAAAGATAGCACGATGCAGAACAACCGGAGTCTTCTTTTCACCATCAGAATCTACATATGTAAGTTCAAATCTTCTAGGAAGTAAGAAGTCTAATTGGCATGTTGATAAAGTAATCTCAGGTCCAATGGCAGGTTTAACTTCAACATCAAGTTTTGGACCATAGAATGCTGCTTCACCTATTGCTTCAAAATAATCGATATTCAGCGAATTAAGAACATCTCTTAATTTAGCTTCTGCTTCATTCCACATATCATCATCATCAAAATATTTTTCCTTATCTTCAGGATCTCTTAATGACAATCTGAACTTATAATTCTTGATTCCAAAATCATGGTATACATCAAGGATTAATGTAACTACTTTTCTGAATTCATCCGCAATCTGATCAGGAGTTACAAACAAATGGGCATCATTCTGACACATGCATCTGACTCTTTCAAGACCTTTAACAGCACCAGAAGCTTCGTATCTGAAATCCGTTGCAAATTCACCAATTCTAACTGGCAGATCACGATATGAATGGAGTTTGTTCTTATAGATCAGCATATGATGAGGGCAGTTCATTGGTCTGAGTACAAATTCCTCATTATCTACTTTCATCATTGGGAACATGTTGTCCTTGTAATGATCCCAGTGACCAGATGTCTTATAGAGATCGACAGTACCAACGCAAGGAGTATAGACGTGTTCATATCCCAATTTCTGTTCTTTTTCATAAATATAGTTTTCAAGCTGTTTGCGGATGATTGCACCATTAGGCAACCACATAGGCATACCAGCACCAACCAGCACGTGATTCATGAACAGTTCCTGTTCCTTACCGATCTTACGATGATCACGCTGTTTTGCTTCTTCAATTTCCTTTAAGCAGTTATCCAGATCTTCCTGGCTATAGAAAGCAACTCCATAGATTCTCTGCAGCATCTTATTCTTAGCATCATTCTTCCAATAGGCTCCGGAATACTTGAGCAGTTTAAAATACTTGATCTCTTTTACTGACTCAACATGTGGGCCTCGACAAAGATCAGTAAAATCACCTTGTGAATAACAAGATATAACAGTTGAATCATCCATATTATTGATAAGATCAATCTTATATTCGTCATCTTTGAACATTTCAAGAGCTTCTTCCCTGCTCAGTTCTTTTCTAACTATTCTCTTACCATCCTTTGAAATCTTCTTCATTTCCTTTTCCAGGCGTTCAATGTCTTCATCTTTAATAACATCATCACCAAGATCGATGTCATAATAGAAACCATCTTCAATTACCGGTCCAACCCAGAATTTTGCATGTGGGTAAAGATGAGAGACAGCCTGAGCCAGCAGATGAGCACAGGAATGATTCAGTACATTTAATTTTTTGTCTTCTTTGATGTTGATCATAAAACCCTCCAAATAAAAAAAGTGGCAACAAGGGCGCAAGAGCGCGGTACCACCTTAATTTCTTTCTTAAACTCTTAACGCGAGCAAACGTCATTCCATTACGGAGAAACTCTTAAGTAGTAATCACGATCCTTATAACAACTGCTTTCACCAGCCGCAGTCTCTCTAAGATACTCGAATCTGATCATGTCTTAATCTACGTTACTAAAAATATTATAGATATTAATATATTTTTTTTCAATAAAAAAGAAGCTCATCGAGCCTCTTATTTTGCAGCTTTCTTAGCTGGTGCTTTTTTAGCAACTGCCTTCTTAGCAGGAGCTTTCTTTGCTGGAGCTTTCTTAGCAACTGCTTTTTTAACAGTATCAGCCTTCTTAGCAACTGTCTTCTTAGCAGCAGTAGCTTTCTTAGCAACAGTCTTCTTTACTGCAGTAGTAGCAGCCTTCTTAGCAACAGCCTTCTTAGCTGTTGTAGCAGCTTTCTTAACAGCAGTAGCAGCTTTCTTTGCAGGAGCAGCTTTCTTAGCGACAGTTTTCTTAGCTGGAGCAGCCTTCTTAGCAGGTGCCTTTACAACTTTCTTTGTAGCCATTTTATTTATCCTTCCTTCCAAATGATTTTTTATTGAGGATCTTTACCTCATAAATTATTATAATTAATAAATTTTATGAATACAACATCAGGAATTAAAATAAGTATTAATAAAAGTATCTATATTGCTGTAATAATTCTCATCAATGTTAGCTTCAGTGTGACGTGCATTAGGTACCGGATAATATTTTTTGATTCCCTTATTATGATTATAAAGAATCTTAGCCATATCAAATGGCACAAAGGAATCATCTTTTCCATGAACAAACAGAATCGGAATTTCATTATTTTCCAGACAAGTCTTTGGCGATATATCGTCTAAACCAAAACCAAATTGATCCTTCATCTTCTTTTCAAGAGACATAAGTACTGGAACAGTAAAACTGATCTTATAATCATGTCTGACAATATGATCAAATTCTTCTCGCAAAGATGAATAACCACAGTCTTCCACGATACATCTGACGTTTGCAGGAAGATCATAAGAAGTTGCCATCATTACTGTAGCAGCACCCATCGAAAGACCGAAAAGACATATCTGTACTTCCGGATCCTTCTTTATCAGATAATCTATCCACTGTTGAAGATCCTGTGATTCTTTCAATCCATATGTATAGTATTTTCCTTCTGAATCACCTGCTGCTCTTTGATCTATCAAAAGCATATTATAGCCAAGCTTATCAAATTCATAAGCTCGCGGATACATGAAGGTTTTTGAAGACCAGATGCCATGAACAACAATCATGTATTTATGAGTATCATGATTGCAGACATCATAAGCATTTAATTTCAATCCATCAAAAGACTCGATTGAGATCTGTTCCTTCTTACATGAATCAATCCAGTCAAGATATTTCTGTTCAACAAGATCGCCTTTATCATATCTGGTGAATGTCTTGTTGAAAAGCTTATTGGAAATTGTACGATATGCAAGATAAGATATACCTGAGGTAGCACCAACTAAGGCAATAGTATTCTTAAGTTTCATTATTCAAATTCCTTCTTTTTTTCTAATAAAGTATTATACGAATTCTGATAGTTGATCAGTTTCTGTCTTTCTTCTTCAACTTTATCAGCCGGTGCTTTCGAAATGAATTTCTCATTAGAAAGCATACCGTTTGATCTCTTGATCTCAGCTTCCAGTCTAGTTAGTTCCTTATTGATCTTTTCTAATTCGGCAGCCTTATCAACGATCTCATTCATGATAAACAGAACAGAACCAAATGTTGTTGGTCTAACGATCGTTTCTTCAGCAGTTGAAGCAATGATATGAAGTTTACTCATACGATAAAGAATAGCCTTAAGTGTCTCATCGCATTCAAAACCTGTAAGCATGACATTGAGTTCTTTAGATGGTTTAATTCCATTTTCAGTTCTGATCTCTCTGCTGATCTTGATTATTTCAATGATCTTATCAATATCTTCTGCTTTCTTAACATCGATATCATCTCTGATGATCGGCCAGCTTTCTTTCATGATTGAAACATCTCTGCTATGGATATTCTGATATATCTCTTCCGTAACAAAAGGAATGAACGGATGAAGCAGTTTAATGATTGCTTCAAGGACATAGATCAAAGTATTAAGCGTATTATGTTTTACGTTGATATCATCGGAATTCAATGGTGCCTTGGTAAATTCAATATACATCGAACAGAAATCATTCCAGACAAATGAAATGATCTCGTTACCAGCAATCGCAAGTTCATATTTATCAAGATTTGCAGTAACTGACTTAATTGTTTCATTAAGACGATTGACGATCCAATGGTCGATCTCAGATTCGATCTTAGGATATTCATATTTATATGTATCATCACAATTCATCAGAACATATCTGGAAGCATTCCAAAGTTTATTAATAAAGTTCCAGCCTGCTTCCATTTTTTCTGTTGAATAGTTCATATCAAGACCAGGAGTGGAATTTGTTGAAAGGAACAGTCTTAAGGAGTCAGAACCATACTGATTAATCAGATCGATTGGGTCAATTCCATTACCTAGTGATTTGGACATTTTTCTTCCCTTCTCATCTCTGATCAGGCCATGGATGAGACAGTCCTTGAATGGAACATCATTACAGAAATGTCTGGCAGAGAAAGCCATTCTCGCAACCCAGAAGAAAATGATGTCATAGCCAGTGACCATGCAGGAAGTTGGGAAATAACGTTTGAAATCTTCAGTCTCTTCAGGCCAGCCAAGTGTAGTGAAAGGCCATAAAGCAGAAGAGAACCAGGTATCAAGAACATCTTCATCCTGATGATAGTTTTCAATATCTTTTGGTGGTTCAACATCGCAATAGATCTCACCTGTTTCGTTATGATACCAGACAGGAATACGATGACCCCACCATAACTGACGAGAAATACACCAGTCTTCAATATTTTCCAGCCACTGATTAAATGTCTTTTCAAAACGCTTTGGATAGAAATTGATCTTGGTGTCTTCATTCTGCTGAGCTTTCAGGACGTCTTCAGCTAATGGTTTCATTTTTACGAACCACTGATTAGAAAGATATGGTTCAACCATAACACCGGTTCTTTCAGAGTGACCAACAGAGTGAACGATCTTTTCAGCCTTAACAAATGATCCCTCTTCCTTAAACTTAGCCAGCAGTTTTTCACGACAATCAAATCTGTCTAAGCCATTGAATTCGCCACACAGTTCATTCATTGTGCCATCTTCGTTCATACAGATCGGCATATCAAGATTGTGTCTTAATGCAATCTGGTAGTCATTTGGATCGTGGGCTGGTGTACATTTCATAATGCCAGTACCAAAACCTATTTCAATATATTCATCACCAATTATCGGAAGTTCCTTACCATTGGCAGGATTGATTGCAGTCTTACCGATAAGATGATTTACCTTTTCATCATTAGGATTTACAACGATACAGACATCACCAAACATTGTTTCCGGTCTGGTTGTAGCAACTTCAAATGTTTCATCAGAATCAGTCAGTCTGTATTTCAGATAATACATGAAAGCTTCAACATCTTTATGAATAACTTCAATGTTACTTAATGCTGTTTTAGCCTGAGGATCCCAGTTGATTACTCTTTTGCCACGATAGATCAATCCTTCTTTATAGTAAGTTACAAATACTTTGGCAACCGCTTTTGAAAGACCTTCATCCAAAGTGAATCTTTCTTTTCTGTAATCAGTGGAATTACCAAGTTTTGCCCATTGAGATCTGATGAAATCAGAATACTCATGTTTCCATTCCCAGGCTTTTTCCAAGAATTTTTCTCTTCCCAGATCATAACGGGAAACTCCCTGTTTCTTTAATCTTTCATCAACCTTAGCCTGAGTAGCGATGCCGGCATGATCCATACCCGGAACCCACAGAACATCAAATCCTTTAAGACGATTATATCTGGCTAAAAGATCCTGGATCGTATTATCCATCGCATGTCCAAGATGCAGTTTACCTGTAACATTTGGTGGAGGAATAACGATACAATATGGCTTTTTGGATAGGTCACCACATTCAAAATAATGATGATCAAGCCATTCCTGATATTTTCCTTCTTCTACTTTCCTAGGTTCATATTTACTTTCAAGCATAATGGTCTCCTTTAAATAAAAAAGGTGGATACAAGGGCGCAATAGCGCGGTACCACCTTAATTTCTTTCTTAAACTCTTAACGCGAGTACACGTACATAAGTAGACTCCAAGACAACATTTTCATCTTATCCAGTATAAGTTCCACCACCCCTTATATCTCTATTTTTCCAATAAGATTACTTTCTTCTTATCAACGTCTCTTAAATTATAATTTATCCCTCTGATAAAGGCAAATCACCTAACGGCTTCAAAGATACGCTTTTCCAGCTGATCAATATTCTTTTTCTTCTCAGCGGAAACATATATGACTTCTGAAATATCGGCAAATAGTTTATGCTTATTGTTCATCAGTTCGTTGTTGGAAAGCTTATCAATCTTATTTGCGACAACGACATAAGGAAGTCTCATATCATCCAGATAGTCTTTCATATCCAGATCGTCATTTGTCAAACCAATCCGGCTATCAACGATCATGATGACCAGTCTGATCTTATCATCACGGGAAAAATAGTCATCCATCATATTGGCATATTGAATTGCTTCGGATCTTGACCTTCTGGCAAAACCATAGCCGGGAACATCAACAGCAACATATTCATCATTGATATTAAAGAAATTGATAAGTCTGGTCTTACCTGGTGTTTTACCAACATAGGCAAGCTTATTCTTATATAAAGCATTAATCAGTGATGACTTTCCTACATTGCTTCGTCCCACAAAAACTATTTCCTTATCAGTATGAGGAAAATCTTTTTTTGCGACTGCCGAACAGATAAAGTTAATCACTTAAAAGCGCCTCGTTTATGACCTGATCAACCTTCTCAACTGGAATGTATTCCACATCATTCTTGACTGTCTCAGGAATATCATCAAGATCCTTCAGGTTTCCCTTAGGAATAATGATGGTCTTTATGCCACTGCGATGTGCTGCAAGTGATTTTTCCTTTAAGCCACCGATCGGCAAGACGTTTCCTCTTAAAGTAACTTCACCTGTCATTGCTACATCCTTTTTGACGGCGCGATGAGTTAATGCCGATACGATCGCCGTCGTAATCGTTACACCAGCCGAAGGTCCATCTTTTGGAACAGCGCCTTCTGGAACATGGATATGTATATCATGTTTCTCAAAGAATTCGATTGGAATATTGTATTTCTTTGCGTTGGCTTTAATAAAGTCTAGAGCGATCTTAGTTGATTCGACCATGACATCACCTAGCTGTCCGGTAACGATCAGATTTCCTTTACCTTCGAAGTAATTTACTTCGACAGGCAAGATATCTCCACCAAAGGAAGTGTAGGCCAGTCCGGTAACAACACCGACCTGATCCTTCTTTTCCTTTGTACCGTAATCAAAGATCTCATGACCAAGCCAGGTATTTATGAGCTTTTTAGTAATCTTGACATTCTTTTTCTTTTCCTTAAGGATAGCAAGAACTGTCTTACGACATAATGTGCCAATAATTCTTTCAAGCTGTCTGACACCGGCTTCTCTGGTATAGTGTCTGATCAGATAAAGGATCATATCATCCTCTAATTTAAACTGATTCATATCTAAACCATTTAATTCAACCTGCTTTTTAATCAGGTGGTTTTTGGCGATATTGAGCTTTTCAATTTCGGTATAGCTTGATAATTCAATGATCTCAAGTCTGTCTAACAATGCTGGCGGGATATTATCACGATAATTAGCTGTACAGATAAACAGGACATCAGAAAGATCATATGGTTCTTCTAGATAATGATCAGAGAACTGTGTGTTCTGTTCTGGATCCAATACTTCTAACATTGCACTTGAAGGATCGCCCTTATAATCAGAAGCCATCTTATCGATTTCATCAATCAGGAAGACTGGATTTAATGTTCCAGCTCTTTTCATACCCTGAATGATTCTGCCAGGCATAGAACCAAGATAGGTTCTTCGATGTCCTCTTATTTCAGCTTCATCACGAACTCCACCCAGGGAGATCTTTACAAATTTTCTGTCTAAGGCTCTGGCAACTGATTTTGCCAAAGAAGTCTTACCAACTCCTGGAGGACCAACAAGACAGATGATTGGTGATTTAAGTGAATTAGTCATCTGCTTAACAGCAAGATATTCCAGGATTCTTTCTTTGACCTTGATCAATCCATAATGGTCTTCATCAAGGATACGGGAAGCATCATCAAGATTTTCATTATCCTGTGATTTCTGATACCAAGGAACATTCAAAAGCCATTCCAGATAAGTTCTGATCACACCAGTCTCACCTGTAGTAGGTGGCAACATTTCATAGTGTTTGAACTCTTCACGAGCTTTAGCCTTGACGTTTTCCGGATATGGTTCTTTCTCAAGGCGTTCTTTCAGATCATCAATATCTGATCCGCCATCTTTTCCGCCAAGCTCATCTTTAATAGCCTTGAGTTTTTCTCTCAGATAGTAGTCTCTTTGGCCATCTTCAATGCTTTCCTTGACCTTCTCGTTGATCTCCTGTTCGATCATATCCATATTTCGTTCTTTCTCAATATGAGAAAGCATCATTTCAAGACGTTTATTGACATTTTCTTCTTCCAGGAAAAGCTGTTTGTCTTCAATATCCTGAATATAGATCTGAGCAAATGTATCGATCAGAACAGATGCAAGAGTTGAATCAAATGTTGTGAGCTGTCTGATAGGAAAACCAGGTCGGCCATATTTTTGAGCGATCACATTGAATTCAGCTAAAGCCTTTTTGGTTTGTGATTCAATTACCTGATCATCTTCAACAACATCCTTTATTTCTTCTACTTCAACAAAGTTAACTTCATCCTTGATAAAATGCTTAACGATCCTACATCTGCTTAAACCAGCAAAAATTACCTTCAGATGGTCTTCTCTTTCTCTTGAAGTCTTGATACGACAGATCGTTCCGATATTATATACATCATCAGGCCCCGGAATATCGACCGTAAGATCTTTCTGGGAAACCAGAACCATGTTCATCTGATAAGCGTTGGCATAGTTGACAGCATCAATCGACAACTGTCTGCCTACTTCTACCGCAAGGTCCTGCATTGGGAAAACAACAGCACCTCTCGTACATAATAAAGGATAAGAATAATAACTCATAATAATGTACCTCCTTTATTTAAGAAAAGACGCAAAGCGTCTTATTATTTCTTAAGTAAATCCAGAGTCTTCTGTAACTTCAGATCATCTTTAAGAGTATCTTCCGGAACGTACTTTCTGACTTCTTCTTCGCTCATTCCGTACATTTCAGACATCTTCTTAAATTCGTTGTTCAGATCTTCATCATTTACTTCGACATTTTCCAGTTTAGCAATCTCTGATAATGCCAGATTAATCTTAATACGCTTTTTTGCATCGTCTTTCATTGATTCTCTTAACTGATCCATTGTCTGACCTGTTATCTTCATGAACTGCGCAAGAGATATACCCTGCTGCATCATTCTGGCTTCATAATTCTGGATCATGGAATCAAGTTCGGATTTAACCATAACTTCTGGAATCTCGACCTCAGTAATATCTGCGATCTTATCCATCAGATCAGATTCAGCTCTATTCTTAGCGTCATCTTCTTTTCTCTTAGAAATATTTTCTTTAGTATAGTTTCTTAATTCTTCAACGGTATTAACGTTGTCATATTTAAGTTCTTTGACAAATTCATCATTGAGTTCAGGAAGGACTTTCTTCTTGATTTCATGAACTGTAACTGTAAACTTGGCAGCTTTGCCCTTCAGATTCTCAGCCTGATAGTTATCTGGGAAAGTAACGTCGATATCCTTTGTTTCTTCGGCCTTCATGCCGATCAGCTGTTCTTCAAAGCCAGGAATGAACGCATGTGAACCTATTACGAGGTCATAGTTTTCACCCTTACCACCATCGAAGGCAACTCCATCGACAAATCCTTCAAAATCAATGACGGTTGTATCACCTTCTTCAACTGCACCATCTTCCTTAAGTTCTAGATCAGCCTTACGATCTAACAGATCAGCGATCTGATCATCAATTTCCTTGTCTTCAACCTTGACTTCATCAAGCTTGTATTCCAGTTTCTTATAATCTCCTAATGTAACATCAGGCAATACCGGACAGACAAAGGTAAGAACACACTTTTCATCATTGATCTCATCGATCTTCAGTTCAGGTCTGTCGATCAGTGTAACAGAATGTTCATCAACAGCTTTGTTTAAAGCATCCTGAGCTAAAGCTTCAGCAGCTTCAATAAGGATCTCGTTGTGATTGATATATTTTTCAACCAGGTTTTTTGGAGCCTGGCCTTTTCTGAAACCTTTGATCTCAACTTTTCTAGCCAATTTGTTGAAAGCTGTTTTCTGAGCAGATGACCATGTATCTCCGTCCAGTGTACAAGTTAATTCAGCTTTGGCATTTTCAATTTTTTTATACTCAGACATATTCATACTCCTTTTAAGTCTTAATCATTTTATCATTTATATCCTTCAAATGCCATAAAAAGCCTCTAAAATCACTTATTTGGCACTCACATAATAAAACAGTTAATTCAGACTTTCTTTATGCAGTATTAAAACAATTTTATCTGTTAAAAGCATTATTAATATAATCAGAGATCTTTTCAGAAAGATAGATCCCATCATCTTCATTCAAGGAATCAGGTAGCATCATGATCGCTTCTTTATAAAGCAGCTGTTTAGCCAGAAGCAGTTTTGATGGTTCCTTCATAAATGTTTCATTGAGTAGATTGATACAGCTTTTATATCCAGGAGACTCTTCTGGAGGAAGAATCTTTGAAGGATTAAAGACAATCATTTTTCCATCTTTTATATAAGAGAATTCTTTATTTATCTCTTGTCTGATAAGTGAATCGATCAGCAGGACCTTGGCGTTACTGAAAGTGCCTTTTTGAAGATAGTCATTACATAGCTCATAGTAATCCCGCAAATTCTTCCTATTAAGTTCATCTACCGCTACGATCTGATGCTGATCATCCATATAGAGATACTGTTCGATCTGTTCATCTGACAGACTGCTTGGCTGTTTTGTCTTTCTGATTTTCATAAGAAGATCATTAAGTTCTATTTCAAAATCCTTAGGAACATAAGGAAGATCAAGTTCATTTCTGATCAGTCTTTCAGCTTCATCAAATTGTGAAGTATCTATAAGAGATCTGATCTTGATAATAGTCTCATCATAGTAATTCATACATACATTAGTATAGCATCCTCTAAAGTAATCATCTTCTTCCACAATTATGAAAAAAAATAAACTATCAGAATGGAAATTGTTATATACTAGAAATTATGAAAAAGATTGGTTTTGATAACGAAAAATACATAAAATTGCAGTCACAGAATATCGCTAAAAGAGTATCCAGATTCAATAAACTGTACCTGGAATTCGGAGGCAAGCTCTTTGATGACAACCACGCTTCACGTGTTCTTCCTGGTTTTGAACCAGACACAAAGATAAAGATGCTGCTCAACCTGAAAGACAAAGTTGAAATGGTTCTTGTTATAAACGCCAATCATATTGAAATGAATAAGACCAGATCAGATCTGGGAATAACATATTCGCAGGATCTGCTCAGACTGATCGACTCATTCAATGCTGTAGAACTGAAGATCGGTGGTGTAGTCATCACTCATTTCAATAAGCAGCAGGAAGCAATCAGATTAAGAAAAAATCTGGAAAAATCAAAGATCAAAGTTGCATATCATTACACAATAGATAATTATCCTAACAATGTAGATAACATCCTTTCTGATAATGGTTTTGGTAAGAATGAATATCTGGAAACAAACGGTAAGATCATTGTCGTAACAGCACCAGGACCTGGCTCAGGAAAAATGGCAACCTGTCTTTCCCAGATGTATCATGACAATAAACGTGGTCTAAAATCAGGCTATGCTAAATTTGAGACTTTCCCTATCTGGAATCTTCCATTGAATCATCCAGTCAATCTGGCTTACGAAGCAGCTACGATCGATCTGAGTGATGTCAATATGATCGACCCGTTCCATTTGGAAGCCTATCAGAAGATCGCTATCAACTATAACAGAGATGTAGAAGTATTCCCTGTCTTAAATGACCTGCTTAAAAGGATCATGGGTAAACAGATCTATAAATCACCAACTGATATGGGCGTCAATATGGCAGGCTACTGTTTAAGTGATGATAAAGTATGTCAGGAAGCAGCCAAAGCCGAGATCATCAGAAGATATTATGATGCGATGATCGATGTCAGAAGAGATATCTTAAATGAAGATACACTCTATAAGATGGAAACGATCATGAATAAAGTTGGTGTTACCAAAGATGATCGTATAGTAGCTGTAAAAGCCAATGAGCTGGCAAGTAAGACTAAGCAACCAGCTGTAGCAATCGAATATGAAGGTCAGATCATCACCGGTAAAACTTCCAAACTGATGGGAGCTTCTGCAGCTGCGTTATTGAACGCCATGAAAATAGCCGCAGGATTACCAGATGTCCATATTCTTTCTGAACAGGTTCTGACTCCTATTCAGGAATTAAAGACCAAATCATTAAAAGGACATAATCCTCGTTTGCATACTGATGAAGTACTGATCGCTGTAGCGGTAGATTCAATCAGTTCTGAAGAATGCGATAAAGCATTAAAAGCACTTGATAAACTCGAAGGGTGCGATGTACATTCCTCAGTCATCCTTTCTCAGGTAGATGTCAATGTATTTAAAAAGTTAGGTATGCACCTAACCATGGATCCGATCTATCAGAC
>CAMNFQ010000045.1 GCA_946537295.1 uncultured Bacillota bacterium | reverse complement strand
TCAGGCCAAGAAAAGAGATAAATGAGATCCTGACAATCAAATAAGACAAAAAATGAGAACGACGATTCTCATTTTTTTATGCCTTTTTTGTATTTTAGGATAGGAATTGTGCTTTTTCCTTTGAATAAAGATATGAAGGAGGAAAAATTATGAGATCAATTATGGTTGAACCAGAAAGACTTGAGAATACGGCTGCTAATATTGAAGAAGCAAATCGTGAATATGATCGTACCTATCAGGCGATCTATACTCAAGTCGACAAGATGTCTTCATCATGGCAGGGAAAAGATAATACGGCTTTTACCAACCAGATAAAGTCATTCGAGGATGATCTTAGGCAGATTTCGATTATCATGAGACAATATGCTGATTTTCTGAGAAACTCCGCAAGAGCTTATCGGGAAACACAGGATGAGATCTACGCTCGTGCTAATCGCTTACGTGCAGTATAAGGAGTGCTATGAACGAAATTAAGATTACATTACCTGAAGTAGCAGAAACTGCCTCACAGATCAGAAATTATAATGCCAGTCTGGATAACATACTGTCATATGTATCCAAACTCATGAATGATCTGAACTCTATCTGGATGTCTGATGGTGAAGAAATGCTGCTGTCACGCTTTCAGAAGTTTGCCAACAGATTTATTGATGAGTCAGAAGTTATTGAATCCTATGCCAAATTTCTGGACTCTACGGTATCTGACTACGATTCACTTGAATCAACAATTGTAGCTAATGCTTCAAACTTTGATTAGAAAAATAAGTATTTGCTTCATGGGACTATTAATGATGATTACTTGCACTGCCTGTGAAGCAAATGCTTCTTATCCAATAAAAGACTATCTTGCAGAATTGTCTTTTCAAAGCGGCATAGGTTACAGTATGAACTTTGAAGAGAATTTTTCAGGACTAAGTGACTGGGGAATAGTAGATCAAAGCGACAGAGAACTTCTTGATAAGGATCTGGATTATAACTATCTGGGAAAGACAATCTCCCGCTTATTAGAAAGTGACGATATAGGCCTTAATGTCTTAAAAAATAAAGGCTATATCGATAGAAATATTGACGGAAATAAAAAAGTTGACGAAGCTACCGCCAAGCTTGTCATTGAAAAAGCAGTTGATGCAATAAACAACAAAGAAATAATCACACACTATGACTTTGAATTTAAAGAAGAAGTCAAAGATAAAAAAGATGATCTGAAAGATGGTGATATTGTTCTGGATGACAATAAATTCTATGTTGTTGAAAAGACAACTGAAGATCAGATCATCTATGAAAGAGAAGCAGAATTTGATGAAGTATATGCCTGGCTTGATATCGAAGATTCTTTCGAGATCGATTTCACCAAGGCTGAAGTAATCTCATATGGAGATGAAGAATCTTCATTAAATTATCGTAACAATTACTATACTCTGCTTTCCAGCAATAATCATGTCTTCAATAAAGATGGATTCAGGATATCTTATACCCTGAACAGATCAGGTATAGATGTACATATTTCCAAAAATGTAAAAGGACTCAATGTTTATTGTGATGCCAGTATCAACAATGTAAAACCGACATTTAAATGGAAGGCAAAGGAAGATGATCTTAAAAACAGTTATTTCAAGATCTCATTCAATTCAACAGAAGAATTAGGTCTTTCCACTGGTAAATATGGCAACTACCATCTCAAATTCAAAGATCTGGATAAGAGTTCTTTCCGTTCATTGCTTAGATCAATGGTTGAACCTATGGATGATGAAGTGGAAGCGAGTATTCCTATCTGCCAGATCAAGACACCAATACCGGAATTACCGACGGCTTTTCTCAATCTTGATCTGTATGTAAAGATATATGCTTCTGGTAAGATTGAGCTTGTTTTATACAATACTCATGAACTGGGATATGAAACAAAGGATGGTCAGATCAGGTTCATAAACGATAATACGCATCGTCTTGATTCGATCATTCAGGCTTCGGGAAAGGCTGCTCTGGCGGTGAATATGTCGCTGGAAGCCGTCGGTATGAGATTGTGTGATATTGAAGTAGACGGTGGCTTAAAAGCTGTACTACAGTCGATCTTACATATGTATGATGATGAAGGAAATCTGGAAAGTCATGATTCCAATATTGCCTATTCGACACTATCTGAAATCAGTAAAGAAAATCCTAATGTCAAAGTATGTGCTGATGTATCTTTATATTGGCTCTTAGATATGGTCATCAATACCAGCAAGACCAAAATGAATAAACTTGGCTTCAGTAAGACATTCCATATCCTGGATGATGATAATCAGGTATTTGGCAATATGCATCATATTGAAAACGGTCATTTTGTTAAGAAATGTACCTATGGAAAGCGGGAAGGACTTATGAGTATGGATAAGGTCTCTTCCAATAAGATCGTACTGGATTCCTATGCGGAAGTATTAAAGATAAATGAAACATATGAGATTGTAGTAAAAGGTCTGCCAGAAGGATACAAGGTAACTGATTTGTTATATAGCAGTGGCGATGACAAGATTGCCAGAGTATCTTCGGGAACGATAACAGCAGTTTCACCTGGTAGTGTGAAGATCAAGGTAAGTACTAAAGATGATAAGTACAATGCCTACGTCAATATACTCGTGAGTACCGGCTGATGTTTGTTATTATAAAAGATCGTGAAAAGACCATTAAATATGATCTTAATGTAACACATACAATATATTATCGAGGCATCAGGGTATATAGAAATAATCAGGCATATTATATAAGTCTTTCAGAAGGCTACTATTTTGAAGATCAAAGCAAGATCGCGAAACTGGAACTTAAGACCTATACGATCAATATCAAGGAAGCTTTCTACCAGATCCTCTTGTATGTATATGAAAATAATAAAGGATTGGATGATTTTGATTTCTATGTAAACAGAAATTTCATTATCGCTAATGCCGATCAGGCAACCATCAGATGCGAGGATCCTTATCTGAAGGACAAGTATCTGATGGTGAAGGAAGGCTACATCCAAAGCAATTATCCGATCGTTGTAAATAACAGACTCTATACCAATGACAGACTTTCTAATGGAGACCTGGTAGAGTATCTGGGAATCCGTTTCATCTATAACGAAGAATATCTATATATCAATCATTTCTGTTGCCAAATCAAACTGGAAAAATATCTGATCCGACCACAAAAGATCAGATATTCTTTTAAATTACCAGAAAGAGAAACGATCTTCCCAAATAAAGCTGTTAAACTGGAAATACCTGAATTAAATGAATATGAAGAGCTGAAAAAACAAGGGGATGGAAATCTCATGAAGATGATCATGCCCAATGTTGTCATGTCACTGACGATCATGTTTACAGCTCTCATTAACTTTTATAATAATCTGTCCCGAAACAGCCTGTTAAATTCAATAACATATATCATTTCACCAATCGGAATGATGCTTTCAGGAATCATGCTACCGATCTTATTTAACTATCTGGAAAACAGGAAATTCGCAAAGAAATATCAGGAAAACAGGAATGCATATGTTTCTTATCTCCAGGAATACGAAACAGATATTGAACAGCGTATCAATGATTTTATTCAATATAACAGTTTCAGATTCTTCAATCTAAAAAATAATCTGAGACCTTTTTATCTTAATGATAAAAGTGAAGATTTTCTTAATATCAGTATTGGTAAAATGATCTATCCATATGAATTTGTACATAAGGAATATAACGACAAAATAATAGATGAAAGGATCTACCAGATCAGAAAGAGACTGGAAAATATAAACGACTTTCCTTTACTGATCAATCTGAAAGATAAACGTATTGTTACGATCATCTGTAAAAGAGAAGCAAAGAAATACTTCATTAATTCCTTTCTCTTGGAACTGGCTTATAAACATTCATATGAAGATCTTAATATTGGAATCTATTGTAGCAACAGCAGAATCGTCGATCGTTTCTATAAGCTCCCACATCTTTTCCTGCATAATAACAGATTGACTCTGACTCAGGAAAAACAGTTAAGCGAACTTGATCAGAAAAAGATCAAGAATCCACTGATAATCATCATGACACAAAGAAGTGAATACCAGTTTTCCAATCCCAATATTCATGTGGTTTATTTTTCAAATGAGAGAGATGATGTCTATCGCAACAGTGAGGTGATCGTTGAATATCTGAATAATATCGGATACCTCTATCAGGAAGAAAAAACAGAGTTCAGCTATATCGAACAGCATTATGATTATGATTACTACTATGAACTGCTTAGTCGTTTCAATGAAAAAGCTGAAAGAATAATTCCTTTTACTTTCAGCAATGTCTTTGAAAAATTAGATATCAGAAAAAGCTATCTTGAGACACATAGAACATTAAAAGCAGATTTTGCCTATACAGGTAATCAGCTGCTCAGTTTTGATCTTCATGAAAGCAAGCAGGGTCCACATGGCCTGATAGGTGGAACAACTGGTTCAGGCAAGTCTGAACTAATTGTTTCGATGTTACTGTCACTATGTATCAGATACTCACCAGAGTATCTGAATATTGTATTAATTGATTATAAAGGAGCAGGGATCTGTGATTCTTTGACCTCAGAAAGAAGAAGACTTCCTCATATCGTCGCATCTGTATCCAACCTTGAAAACAATGCGATTGAAAGATTGCTGATAGCTTTAAACAGAGAATGTATCAACAGACAGGAAAGCTTCAGAAAACTTTCAGGTCTCACCAACTGTTCAATAATGAATATTGATGATTATATGAATCACGATCCTGATCATTTTCAATTAAGAAAGATAGCACATCTGCTGATTGTTGTAGATGAATTTGCCCAACTAAAAAAAGAAGATCCGGAACAGATCAGGGAACTGATTGCGATCTCAAGAATCGGAAGAAGTTTAGGCATCCATCTGATACTGGCAACCCAAAGACCATCAGGAAATATTGATGATGAAATATGGGCTAATTCTCATTTCAAAATAGCACTTAAGGTCTTTGACGAAAAAGATTCAATGGACCTGATAAAATCAAAAGAAGGCGCATTTCTTTCTGAACCAGGATCATTCTATCTGCGGGTAAATGATTCACTGATCAGGGCTCAAAGCATCTATGCTAAGAAAGATATTTCCGATAATGAACCCTATGAGGTCTGTCTTCTTGATGAACAGCTAAATACTATTAAACAAAACAAGGTACAGAAACACAAGACAATCTCTGAAGCAAATGAGTTTGTCAGAAGAATAAATACGATCACAGATGAACTTGATCTTAAGATAAGCGAAATGGCTTTTTTACCACGTTCAAGTTCATATCGAAGTGATTTGAAAACTTTAGATGCAATTGTATTAGGTGAAAGCGATGATTATCTAAATGATGATCATTCGTGTATAAGTTTCGGAATTGACGATGATATTCTGATCTACAGTTCTCGTAACAGTGAAATCAACGCGATCTTAAATACTCTAAACGAAAACAAAAGAAAGATGATCGTTATCTCATCACATCATTATGAAGGAAGATATATCAGTGATTCGATCAGATATGATGATGCGGATGATATTGATTATATGTTTTCTTATTTGTTTACCAATGATAATGAATTTACACTTCTGATCGAGGATCTCAATGTTTTTCTTTCCTATGACGAAACATATATCGATCGTCTTAGCCAGATCCTAAAAAGAAGTGAAACAGCAGCCTACAGCATTATCTGTCTGACAAGCTTTGTTCAACTGAGTTTTAAATTGATCAATTCCTTCCGTAATAAGATCATGATCGATATTGAACAGACAGGTGATCTAGCTTATTTCTATTCATCCCGTTGTAACTATAAGGGAACATCCTTCTATTTTGATGAAGAAATAAAGCCATTTATTCCAATAAAACAGGAAACATATGAAAATGAATCATCTATATTTGAACCTATGATCAGAAGGATACCGGAAATGATCAAATCTCAGAATGATGGAGATAGTATACTATTAGGTTATAACGCTGATCTAAAAGAAAAAGTATTTTCAGATCAGATCATAACGGTTTATTCCTATGATCAGAAACTCTTGAACAGATATAAACAGGCATATGGTGAAAGAGTTAATACTATTATCTATGATTACAGTTTGAAACAAGCAAACAATACCTGTTTTATCTGGCTTGGTCCGGGATTGTTTTCACAAAGGATGGTCGTTTCTTCAATGAAATATGATCTTAAAATCAATGAAGGACTGTTTGTGAATAATGGTGAAAATATAATGATCAGGAGCATTGATTATGTTTAGAAAACTGTTCAGATTCAAGATCATTAAAAATGGCAATATTATTGAAGCTTATCTTGATGAAAGACTTGATTTTAAGACGAATATGAAGATGTTAGATGAAATTGTTGATGAGGATCTGCATAAATTTGAGATATTTGATCCCAATAAG
Organism: uncultured Bacillota bacterium; assembly: GCA_946537295.1. GTDB lineage: Bacteria > Bacillota_I > Bacilli_A > Erysipelotrichales > Erysipelotrichaceae > Colivicinus. The sequence continues at coordinate 6,368 of CAMNFQ010000045.1, read as the reverse complement.
AAAATCTTTCTGAACAAGGATATAAGAATAGCCGATTACTGTTTTGGTAATTTTGCCTTATTGTATATCTTTAACTGATTTATTGATTTTTGCTTTTGAGGGTATAAATAACAATTTCAGCATCCGCCCAAAGACGTGCGTTGCTGCTTGATCTGCCTACACCGTTACTGATATCAAGGGTATGATTGTTTTTGCTGAATTTACCCCGATAATACTTCTTACAGCCTTCTTCTCTGATGAAGAAGTTGATCAAAGGAAGATAGACCTGTCCGCCTCGACTGTGAGCTGATAAAAGATAATCGAAACTGCTGGATTGAAGAGAATCAAATATATCTGGACAATGGCTGGCAACGATGCTGTAGCTTGAAGGGTTAAGTGAAGAGAATGATCCAGCAATATCAGGATTTCCCCCGACAAGAGAATCTATGCCAATAAGATTAAGATAGGAATCAGAATCAATAGCGATCAGTTTGTTTGTATTACTGATAGATTCAAAGCCACTATTAAACATGATACTGTTAATGGTCTCATCAGACTGGTGATCAAAATCTCCATAGACATAATATTTACCATATTTGGATGATAGTTTAGAAAGCAATTCAGTAACCTTGCTGATATCATTGCTGCTTACAGTATGAATGGTTTCAATATCAAATAGATCGCCACCGAAGATGATCAGATCTGGTTGAAACATATTGATTGTATCAATAGTCTTACTAAGGAATGCTTCATCAATGAATTGACCATAACAGACATCAGAAAAATAGGCTAATACAAGCCCATCGGTATCATTATCTATCTTATCTGAAAAGAGTTTTTCTTCTCTTACAACAAGCTGTTCAGTATTTATTTTGGTAGTGTTATAGTACGTTACAAAACCGATTAATAATATCGCAAGAACAGCTATTATGATTTTTTTGGCCATATAAATATTATAGCCCAAGAGGATGAAAGGCAGGAGAAATCTATCACATAATTTAACATAATTTCAACATAATTTAAGTATATAAGTTTTGTAATATATATGTGCAAGGTAGTGAGGCCTTGCCGATACTAGCCCCTAGAATTAGTTGTATCGTATATATTTATCCCCTTAAATAAACAAAATAAGAATAGCTCCGTTAAGGAGCTTTTCTTATGTTAGAATTTTTGTATGGGCAAAAGAAGAAACAGAAAGAAAAAGAAGATTACAATATTTGTTTTATTAGGACTTATTCTTATTGCGATAGGAGCTGGTCTTTTCATCTATATAACCACTCAGAACAATATGGTTGATCCTTATTATCTGGCTTGTGATCAGCCAGTATTGACTTTGAAGGATAAAGATGGGGAAGAGTTAAACTTCATCCGTGGTTCAGAGGTTCTGATAAAAAGAAAAAAGGCTGTTGTAGATGATGTTGAATACAATCAGCTTGTACAAGATGATAGAGTGTTTTATGTGAGTGATCTCAATCTTGTCACTGATAGAAAAGACAGTGTCAAGGAAACAACTCTTTATGCTTTAAGAGATCATGTTTTGACTGCTGATTATGATGATTATCATATTGCTGGCTGGGTCAAGGAAAGACAGGAACTGAATATAGATTCATATCATGAGCTTTTAACAGATGGTACAGTTGATTATTATCATGTCAATGATCAGGGCTATATTTCTTCTGAATTTGTCTCAACGTCTTTTTATGATACTGCTTATGATTCTTCCATCTATTCAGATGTTTATTTTGATGAAGGTGGCGATCCGGTTGAGATCAGATATTATCCGAAAGATGAGGTATCAGGTGATAAGAAGATGCCTGATATCGTTAATGCGCTATATATCAACGCTGAAGCGATCAGTGCGGCAGAAGATTATATATCTATTGCCAGACAGACAAGCGGTATCAATGCCTTTGTAGTCGATGTCAAAGACTGCTATGTGGATACACAATTGGCATATGATTCACCAATCGCCAGAAACTATGCACCTTCTACATCAAATATTCCAAATACATATGATAGCTACAAAGAGAATGTTAAGAAGCTGAAGGATGCGGGATACTATCTGATAGGCAGAATTACGGCATTCAAGGATGATGCTTTTGCGGTTGATAATCCTGAGGAAGCTCTTATCTATAATGGCAATCTATATGAATATGGCTTTGTCAGATGGCCTAGTGTCTATTCCAGAAAGATGTGGGAATATGATGTAGCACTGGCTTTGGAAGCGGCTGAGGAAATGGGCTTTGATGAGATTCAGTTTGACTATGTCAGACTACCAGAAGATGTTGAAGATGTTGATCTGAAAAACAATTATGGCGAAAGCAGGGCAGAAGCAGTAACTTCGTTCTTAAGATATGCTACAGAGATCCTTCATAACAAGGGCATATATGTTTCTGCCGATGTCTTTGGCGAAACAAGCGGTGATGATTATGATTCTTTTTCTTGTTTTGTTTCTTACTATGGACAATTCTGGCCAGCAATCTCAAATGTAGTCGATGCAATCAGTTCAATGCCTTATCCTGATCATTTCGCAAATTACGCCTATGGTATAAGTGAACCATGGGCCAACCCTGGGGAACTGATGTATCTTTGGGGTAAAGCAACATATCACGCTCAAGAGAAAACTTATGATGCAGCTAAATGCCGTACCTGGATCATGGCACAGAATTCTGATGAATATGAAATAGTATATGATGAAAGTTTTGTAGCCGCCCAGATTGATGGTTTAAGAAGAGCAGGGGTCTGTGATGGCTATTTGACCTGGAATGCTGCATCAAGCGAAACAAAGTACAGTTCATATGTGGACGTGCTTGATTAGCTTTTCCTGATGATATAGGTTATGGGAGATTCGATTCTATCCTGACGATAGGTTTCAAGTAATTGAAACCTGTTTTTCTTTATATAATCATCAAGCAGGTAATATTCGTCTTTACCACCTCTATGGCCAATATAAAAAGTGATAATAATATATCCACCTTCTTCCAGCAGATCGTATGCTTTTTTGAAAGCTACAAGTGTATCGTTAGCTTTAGTTATTCTTAATTCATCACTGTTAGGGAGATAACCAAGATTAAATATAAAGAGTCTAATTTTATCTTTAATGTATTTATCTATATTTACATGTGAATCGCAGATTAAAGTGACATTATGTTTTTCTGCTAGTCTTTTCCTGCTTCTGATGATCGCTTCTTGCGAAATATCAAAAGCATAGACATGCTTAGAGATATTCGCCAGAAACAAGGTGTCATTTCCATTTCCTGCCGTCATATCTACGCATATATCTCTGTCGTTAATAAGAGAAGAAATATATTTATGTACAAAGGTATTATTGTTCAAAGCGGTATCCCTGATATGTATCCAGTTTTCTCATCAGTTTATCTATATCATTTAAGATTGTAGTTTTATTTAAGACCCAGTCTGGTGCGACCAGTTCATCTTTTAAAGGATCGCCGGTAAGCCTTTGTATTACCACTTTGGGATTTAATAATTCAAGTTGTCTTACAACCAACTCAATATATTCATCCCTGCTGATAAGTTCGAATGGCTTTTCTTGATACATTTCAGCCAGTCTTGTGCCTTTTATGACATGCAACATATGGATCTTGATCGCATCAAAAGGAAGTCCCGCTATATCTTTGATTGTTTTAAGCATATCATCCTTAGTTTCAAAAGGAAGGCCATTCATGACATGGACACAAACTTTAATATTGGTTTTTGAAAGTCTTTGTATCGCTTCAACAAAGTCTTTAAAATCATACATGCGGTTTAGGATCTTTCCACATTCATCATTTGATGTCTGTAAGCCAATCTCCAGCCAGACAGGTTTAATCTCACAGATCGAATCAAGATATTTGATTACTTCTTCTTCAAGACAGTCACATCTTGTAGCGATCGCTATTTCTGCAACTCTATCCATTTTTAGGAATGGCTCGATCATGTTTCTGATCTTATCCAGTGGTCCATAGGTATTTGAATAAGATTGAAAATAGGGAATATATAAAGAATTTGGCCATTTATTGTCCATTACTTTACGGTTTTCTTCAAATTGTTTCAGGATATTCTCGTGTAGTGCAACATTGCTGTCGCCACTTCCCAACTGCGAACAAAAGATACAGCCGCCAGTACTTTTAAAGCCATCACGATTAGGGCAGGTAAAACCTGCATCAATGATGACTTTTGAGACTTTCTGCTGATAGTGAGTCTTAAGATAGTAATTGAATGTATGATATCTTTTTTCGTTAAAAGAGTAAGGAAATGGATTCTGCATCAATAATATTTTATCCTTAATCTCTGCCATTTAAAAAGCGAGTTTATTTACTCGCTTTTTCCTTTAACATTCTTTGTTTTTCAGCCATCATCAGGAAGATAAATCCTATCGCGAAGAATATAGCCAGTGAGGCAACAGCAATATTGATCGTACCACCTGCGAGCTTGACCCAGGCAATTACTGCTGAACCCAGGAATGAAGCACCTTTAGAGAAGATGTCATAGATTCCGAAGTATTCACCAGAATTCTCAGCCGGAATGATCTTGGAGAAGTAACTTCTTGAAAGTGACTGGATCGAACCCTGGAAACAGCCAACGCCAAATGCCAGGATACCGAAATGCAGCAGAGTTTTAAGTGTCAGCGCATAGATACAGACACAGAAGTAACCAATAATACAGACTAAGATCAGGTTAGCTGTCTTGTATTTCTTTGACAGTTGAGCAAATACCAGCGATCCGCCAAAGGCTACAACCTGAGTAGCAAGTAAGAAGATGACCTGTCCGACTGTAGGTAAGCCTAAATCTGTTCCGATATTGATACAGTTATCAATGATCGTTCCAACGCCATCAATATATAAGAAGAAGGCGATCAGGAAGTACAGTACAGTCTTATCATTTGTGAAGATCTTTTTCAATGTTGTAAAAATCTTTGAGAATACTTTTCCGATTTCACCTTTTTGAGCATCAACATAGTTATACTGAACATAGTTTTTAACAAGAGGTACTGTTACCAGATACCACCAGAGACCAGTTACACCAAATCCGATGATCTTTCCAACCAGTGGAGGGAATAACATCAGCGATTCACTTAATCCTCCTGAAAGGATGTAGGCTACCATTGCGACTATGAATGGGATACATGAACCGATATAACCCCAGGCATAGCCATAAGATGAAACTTCATCCATACGCTGTTCGGTTGTGACGTCGTTCAGCATTGAATCATAGAAGGTCAGTGAAGCAGAGTAGGCGATCTTTGTCAGAACATATACAACGATAAAGATGACCCAATTGGTAGTAAAACCATTAATGATACATCCGATAACACCTAAAGCGACAGCAGTTGAGAAGAAGATCTTCTTCATATCCTTATGGTCTGCGATCGCACCACATATCGGTCCGATAAGTGCTACTACAATAGTAACTAATGAAATAGCGAGTGAATAATAGGCGGTTGCCTTATCTGATGAGATCTGTCCTGGATTTGTACCGATTGCCAGATCTTTGAACCAGATCGGAATCAGGGAACACGCAAGCATCGTATAGGCAGAGTTTCCTACATCGTATAAGACCCATGAAAACTCTTGAGGACTCAAATCTTTAAAGACTTTAGACTCATTAAGTTTTTTAAATAAGCCGTTCATAAAATGTCTCCTTTGACTATTACTTATTTATTATTGGTTTATAGTTTAGTTCTTCTTCGTAAGATAGAACTGGTATATCTTCACTTCCATCAGGATCAAAGTCATGTTCAAAATAATAGATAAGATCTTCTTTACCCTCGATGGCTTTGATCATATTATCAACAAGCTCTGGATAGAACTCTAGAGCATATTCTTTCAGTTTATCGATACGCAGATTGGAATCTTTACATATTGGAAGTCCATTTTTCTGAAGAATCAGATCGGCGTAATTATTAAGTTTGAAAGTCTTTAGAAGACGCCAGAGTAAATCACGCTTAAAATCGCTGCGACAATTCAGAAGATAAATTATCATGTGATGCCAATCATTTGTCCTGTAGAGTTCTTTTGCGCTGAATGGGAAGAATCTCGACATTACTTCTGCATTCTTGCGATCAGGCTTAAGAGATTCAGCACGATCTGTCATAGGAATGGAACGACCATCAAGTGTTATCAGATGGCCATCATATTCTGCTTCGACCTTATTATGAGATATGCCTGATACGGCAGCTTTTTTATTTATATACCCGTGACAGAATGAATCAAGAACATAATGGGAAAGAAAGCCTAATATATAGGACATCATCAGATCTTTATCATTATCATTGCTGTTATAGACGGAAATACAATTCTCAAAAAACTCTCTGGCAGGTTGATGGTGCAATTTCGAACCATAACGAGGCAAAGCAGGATGAGTCAGATCATAGAAGAAAATATCAGGTC
>CAMNFQ010000044.1 GCA_946537295.1 uncultured Bacillota bacterium | reverse complement strand
CAAAGAAACAGGCTAAATAAGGGAATTTTCACCGCCCTGGTGCAAATGGGGACTTAAAAATATAAAAAAGTGATAGCCTCAGCTGATGCCTGAGGTTTTTTAATTCTTAAAAAAAGGGGGTGACTTAATGGCTAATAATAGAATTATTGGCTGTGTTTTTATCTTGTTTCGTTTGTATTTGCCAATACGATAAGTCTTCTATCCTTTTCCATCATATTCGTTTACTGTATATTTGCCTTTGTATCTCACATTTTTGTTCAAAACGGCATGTTATATTTGCATATTACTAAAAAATGTGAAAGTACAATTCTATTTGCAACGGAGTAATTATATCGGAAACGGGAGTAAAAACTTCTTTTTCAATTGGTAATTATAAATGAAATCACAGCGATCCATCCGGGTCGCTTTTATTGTCGTTCAAGATGTCATTAAACATATCGCCAGATGATTTTTTGAGAGCTCTTCGCTTGTCTTTCTTTTCATTCATAAGTCTGGAGAATTCTTTCTTTGTTAAAGACATAACATCAATTTCAGAAGATGGAGTTTTACCCGCTAGCTTCTTAGTAACCTCATCAATATGCGAAGGAGAGTAGTTGTCTGTTACAGCCAAGATGTAATCTCTTACCTGTTTTAAGATAACTGTAAGGCTTACTTCATTAATGTTTTCTTCAAAATATGTTTAAAGATCAATAAGCCTTTTTGTTAGTGTTTTTTTGCCTTAAAATATAATTATTCGTATAAACATATAGAAAAAGGAGGACATCAGGATGAAAAAAGAAAACATTATTGATGACAACGATCTTATGAAAGTATCTGGTGGTAGAACAAGGCCAGGAAAAACACCACCAACTTATACAGACTATATGCCTGATGATTATACAATAAATGGTTATACACTAGGGGAGGCTATTTCTGCACTTAATGGAATGGCTATTACAGGTATGGGATCAGCAGTTCAGTTTGCTAATGGTGCTTTATTTCCTCATGAAGGTTGGAGACATTTCTATTCTGAAGGTATAGAAATTGTTACTGAAAGAATGTTTAACTATCACTATCACAATAACTAAATATTAAACGTTAGATAAAGATTTTTATATTATATTTCATTATTAGATAAAACAGATTTTAAACACAGTCATCTTATTATTTGGCTGTGTTTTTATCTTGTTTCGTTTGTATTTGCCAATACGATAAGTCTTCTATCCTTTTCCATCATATTCGTTTACTGTATATTTGCCTTTGTATCTCACATTTTTGTTCAAAACGGCATGTTATATTTGCATATTACTAAAAAATGTGAAAGTACAATTCTATTTGCAACGGAACAATTATAATTGCAACGAGCGAATAATTTGTATTTTTTAGGGACAATTATAAATGAAAAAGTGTAATTATATCTTAAACGGGGCAATTATAAATTAAATAGAAACGATAAAACAAGGTTTTTTTCTATATTAAGCACAGTGCTCGACTATGCTTTTAACTTGTTTCGCTTTATTCTGTTGCTTTTGTATTTGCCAATGCAATGAGTTTTTACCTTTTTTCTTCTACTTCGTTTACTTTCTTTTGCCTCATCCTTTATCACTTTCTTCTTTGAACAACTGTTTATAATTACTCATTCATAATAAAACTGAAAGAGTATAATAATTATGCAATGGACATGATCAATTATCTTAAATGGCGCGGAGATCTGACGTTTGATAAAGATCCCTTCAATGATGTAGATAACCTCCTGATTTCTCAGATGACTTATGTAGAGATGCAGGATGTTTTTGCTAAGCACAAAAAAATGAGTGTCGCGCAATTAAGTAAAGAATACTTTAAAGAAATAGAATTTAATGAAGCAGATAGTACAAAGAATTATGCCATGTTCAGCCAATATGCTCTAAAGAAGATGGCTGAATCAAAGAGGTTTAAAGACTGTATGGTCTATAACTATATTTCAATTCTGCATAAAGATTCAACCGAACAGTTTGCAGCCCTGATGATGGATATTCCTGATGGAACTACTGTGATCTCTTTTCGTGGAACTGATGATACATTGATAGGTTGGCATGAAGATCTTATGCTTTCCTATACCAGTATCGCTTCAGAAGAGGACGCATTAAAGTATGTCAATGAAAACTTTAATATCTTCAAGAAATATCGGATCATTGGTCATTCAAAAGGTGGCTATCTTGCGATCTATGCTGCTGTTAAATGTAATCCATTCTTCCGCTTGAGGATCAAAGAGATAATCTCAAACGATGGACCGGGACTCAGACCGGGTTCCTATAAAGAGGAAGATTACGAAAAGGTCAAAGACAGATATAAACTGATTGTTCCGGAAAGGGATGGTATCGGTACGATCTATGAGCTCGCTCAAAACAAGCTGATCGCTGAATGTTCAACTTCCAATCTTATTTCCGCACATTCAATGTCTACCTGGAATGTATTGGGAAACAGGATCGTTGAGGCTGATGGCGGCAGAATTGAAACTCTGATCAACTATCGAAGCATCAGACAGTTTTTGGATGATACATCACCAGAAGAAAGAGAACTGTTTGTAAAGGAGCTTTTTGCCCGTTTTGATGAACTGAAGATCAAGACCGTTTCAGATCTGGCTAACAGTTCGCTTGGTGTCCTTATCAAGACGATTTCAAAACTGATGGAAATGGATGGCGATGCCAAAGCTACAGGCATCAAGGCTTTAAAAGCCTACTATGATAATATCGGCAGTGACCTTAACAAGTCACTAAGCAACAAAAGCCAGTTCTTCTCAAAGGCCAATGAAACACTCAATCAGATGATCAATACCTATTTTAGAAAAAAGAGTGATACAGTTGATAAACCATCTGAAGATCCAAAAGAAAAATAGCTTGCTTAGTTTTATATGAGTGCTAAGAGATTGCAAAAAAAAGATAATATAGTAAAATTATAGCGTTGTAACAAAAGGGGATTTATATGGACAGATTTGACGCTAAATACATAAAAGACTTGGATTCAATGCATTTTATTATGCCTTTTATGTTTCCAAACAGATGTGATAATCAGACATACTTTACTTTTCAGATCGATCTCACTAATCTGAATAAGTTTGTAGAAAAGAAGAATGCTGATAATCCAGATTACAAATACAATATGTTTCAATGTATTGTAACTGCAACCTTGAAGATCATTACGCTCAGAAGCAAACTCTCGCTGTTTATCCATAATCGTAAGATGTATAGACGTAACGAGGTATCAGCTGCTTTCACTGTCAAACAGGAATTTTCAGATAATGGTGGTGAAGTACTGGCTTTCATCCATTCAAAACCAGAATGGAATATTGATGATGTTCACAACGAACTGAAAAGACAGCTGTTGAAATTAAAGAATAAGAGCTATGTTGATGAATCTACCGGATTCATGGATAAGTTCAATAAGATTCCAAAATTTATATCCAGACCTGCTTTGCGCTTTGTCTGCTGGCTGGAAAAGAAAGGCCTTATTCCAAAAGCTCTGGTCGAGACAGACCCATATCATTCATCAGTCGTATTAGCCAATCTTGGTTCAATCGGTCTTCCTGATGGATATCATCATCTTACCAATTGGGGAACGACATCCATGTTTGTAGTAATTGGTGAATATGGCAAGATGCCTTTCTTTGAAAATGAAAAGGTCGTCTTCAAAGACGGTGTCAGACTTGGCTTCACTGTAGATGAAAGAATAGCTGATGGCTATTACTTCTCTAAGTCGATCAAGATGCTCAAGATGTTCCTGGAGAATCCGGAACTGCTGGATCGCCCATTAAATGATAAGCTGCCTGATGAACTCTGGCAGAAACTGAATATGAAATAGGCCTAGGCCTATTTTTTTCTGCTCAGGATGCCTGTTTCAGTTATGATGATATCCATAGGAATGTCCCAGGCTTCTCTTGGAAGCTCTTCTAGCTTCTGGATGCTGAAGGCAACACCGATCTTTAAGGCATCCATATCCTTAAGATACAGATCATAATATCCTCCACCGTGACCAAGTCTGTAAAGATCATGATCAAAGCCAAGCAGGGGAACTATGACTATATCAATATCATTTTTATCAACAATTATTGAATTCAGAGGATCAGGCTCCTTGATCCCGAGCTTATTCAGAAGATAGGTCTTGTCAATTGAACGATAGGCCTTCATGATCCTGTTTTCAGATATGACAGGCAAGGCAACGTCGTATTGGTTATTGATGATATCAACATTCACTTCTTCCTGATAGGGACTATAGGAGAGAATTGTTCTGTTAGTGAGAAATGGTTTTAGTTTTTCACAGATGAGATAAGAAAAAGAAGCTCTTTGTTCAGGACTGAGCAGGCTTCTTTTTTCTTTACAGATCTTTCGCAGTGTCTTTTTGTCCATGATGAGTTAATAAACACAAGATAAATCCAGACAGACAGCCTATGACCATAGCGATCGAAGCGTGTAAGATCGATGAATCTGGTCCGATGGTGGTGATGATACCAAAAGTACCAAATGATGCCATGGCATATGATTTAACACCACTTATGCCAGCATATAACCCGCCAAGGAAACCACCGATGCATAATGACATCAGGGCTTTATTATCTTTCATGACAATGCCAAACAGAGCTGGTTCACTTGTGCCACCGATTGAAGCGGTGATAGCAGCAGCCAGTGTCTGGGCATCATGATCTTTAAGGTATAAGGCTAAAGTTACAAAGCCAAGGATATTATTATATAAAACATTGGCGAAGAATAAGATTGGATCAACACCGGTTGAAGCAAGCAGCAGCATAGCGCTGAGGTTTGCGCCACCTAGTCCAAAGATTGTAATAAATGGAATGATGGCACACATTATAGCATTACCGATTGGACCAAGTCCTTTCAGCCAGAGGATCAGATCAACAAGTCTGTTTCCTAAAAAGACTCCTAAAGGGCCAATGGCACAGAAAGCGATCGGTACCATTATTACAATTGTCGTTAATGGCAAGAGTATTGGTTTCAGATTCTCATGTATATGTTTATCAAGAAAACGATAGATATATGACATGATCCAGATAGCAATTATTGAAGATATGATCTGATTGCCATAGGAAGTAGAGGCTATTGGCAAAGAAAAGACAGAAAGGCTTATTCCGTTTTCCACCATCTCAACAAAAGTAGGGGAAAGTAACATCGCACCAATCATGGCTGAGAGATATCTGTCGATCTTGAAGACATCAGCAGAAGATACAGCCGCATAGATCGGCATGAAATAGTAGCCGGCATCAGCTACAAACGATAAGACGATATAGGTATCAGAATCATAGCTCAGAATATTGAATACCAGCGGGCTGAGGATGATCAGAATGACTTTTAACATTCCAACACCTATCATAATCGGCAGAATCGGAACGATACAATCTATCAGAGTTGATAAGACGGAAGATATAATGTTCTGTAATTGTTGTAGTAGTTTTTTCATACTAATCATTTTACCATCAAAAAAGATCCTATAAGGATCATTTTCGAAGAGAATAGATACAACCGCAATAGTTCTGATGATATAGACCCAGTTGTTTATTCATTGTTTCATTCATGTTTATGCCATTACCTTTTTTAAAGTCAGCATATAGATACTTTACTGGTGAATATTTTTTCTCCAGCTGTTCACCGATCTTATTTATCCAATCCGCATTCTTGCGATTTGAGATCGACATGACGGTCGTGCAGTATTCATAATGATGATCACAGGCATAGCGGAAGGTCTCTTCCATTCTTTTGGTGTAACATAAGTAACATCTTTTGCCGCCTTCCGGTTCATCTTTGAATCTGACCAGATCCTTCATGTAGCTTTCATTATCATAGCCATCGACGATCAGTCTGATCTCAGGATCATTGAGATAATCCAGATATGTCTTTAAGGCATTGAGTCTTCTTTCAAATTCTTCATAGGGATAGATATTGGAATTAGAAAAAAAGATCGTGATCTTAAAATAGTCTTTCAGATATTTCAAAGGGTATACTGAACACACACCACAGCAGATATGGATAAGAAGCTGTGGTTTTCCTTTTAATGATGTGATCTGTTTTAGATGTTTCTGATAGTTATTCATTATCTATGAACATTGAATCACCGAATGAGAAGAAACGATAACGGTTTTCAATTGCAACCTTATAGGCATTCAGGATCATTTCTCTGGAACATTCTGCTGCAATCATCATGATCAGTGTTGATTTAGGCAGGTGAAAATTGGTTATCTGAGCATCAATACTCTGAATCTTATATGGCGGATAAATGAAGATCGAAGTATCTCCATCACATTCTCTGAATTCGTGGTATTTGGAATAGACAGTTTCCAGAGTCCTGGTTGAAGTTGTGCCGATCGCAATGATCCTTCTTCCTTCTTTTTTGGCAAGATTCAGTCTTTCCGCAACCTCTTTACTCATGACATAGTGTTCTGTATGCATGACATGGTCTTCGATGTTGTCTTCCTTGACTGGCTTGAATGTGCCTAAGCCTACATGGAGGGTGACATCAAGGATCTCGACTCCTTTAGCTCTGATCTTCTCAATCAGCTGCTCAGTAAAATGTAATCCCGCAGTCGGACAGGCAGCTGAGCCATCGATCTTGGCATAGACATTATTGTATCTGTCTTTATCTTTAAGCTTTTCGTGAATATAAGGCGGGGTAGGCATCATACCTACTTCATTGAGTACTTCAAGGAAGATACCCTCATAGATCATTTTAAAGATCCTGATTCCTTCTTCTTTTCTTTCGATACATTCACCTGAAAGTTTATCAGAAAACTCGATAATGGTACCTTTCTTGATCGCTTTGGCATTGCCACACAGACATTCACAGATATCACCATTGATCTTCAGAATCAGCACTTCAACTTTTGCGCCAGTATCCTTTTTGGTGCCATAGAGTCTGGCAGGAATGACCTTGGAATTATTTCTTACCAGGACATCGCCTGGCTTAAGATAATCGATAATATCATAAAAATGACGATGTTCGATCTCGCCGGTATTCTTATGTAATACCAGAAGTCTTGATTCATCTCTTTTTTCACTTGGATGTTGAGCGATCAGTTCTTCCGGCAGTTCAAAATCAAAATCACTTAATTTCATCAGAATCCTCTTTCATCAAAACCATATCTTTCAAGAATCTGTTTCTTGAACTCCAGGAATCTGTCTTCCGCTATCGCTTCTCTGATGCCTTCCATCAGTCTGATCAGGAAACGCAGATTATGGATGGACATCAGTCTGTTTCCTAAACCTTCATTATTTCTGAACAGGTGGTTGAGATATGCCTTGGTATAATTACGACAACATTCACAATCACATTCCGGATCTAACGGACTGAAATCTTCCTTATAGATATTCTTTTTGATATTGATACGTCCTTGTGACGTCATAAGGGTGCCATGTCTTGCGATTCTCGTCGGTAAGACACAGTCAAACATATCGACGCCTCTTTCAACTGCTTCTAAGATATCATTGATAGCACCAATACCCATCTCATAGCGTGGTTTATCTTCTGGCAGATATGGCAAGGTATAGTCTAACATACTGTAATGGGTCGCCTTATCTTCACCTACAGAAGTACCACCGATCGAATAACCATCAAAATCCATTTCAACCAGTTTTTCAGCACAGTATTTTCTAAGATCAGGATATTTGGAACCCTGAACGACACCAAAGAGCGCCTGATTCTTTCTGGTATGAGCATCCTTGCCGCGTTTTGCCCAACGTAAGGTTCTATCAACTGAATCCTTAGTATATTCATAGCTGCTAGGATATGGAATACATTCATCAAAAGAGATCGCGATATCAGAACCGATCGCTTCCTGGGTATGAATGGAATCTTCTGGAGACATGAATAACTTAGTTCCATCTAGATGAGATTTAAAAGATACGCCTTCTTCCTTGATCTTTCTTGAATCAGCTAAAGAAAAGACCTGGAAACCACCTGAATCGGTCAGAACTGGTCCATCATAGTTCATGAACTTATGAATACCTCCAGCCTTGGCCAGTGTTTCTGGTCCTGGTCTGAGCCAGAGATGATAGGTGTTGGCCAGGATGATTGAAGCATTGATATTTTTGATATCTTCTGGTGAAAGAAACTTCACCGTAGCTTGCGTGCCTACCGGCATGAAGACAGGAGTGATAACTTCTTTACCAAAAACATTGAGCTTACCCAAACGTGCTTTACTGTGAGCATCCTTATGGATCAGCTCGTAGCGGAATTCGTCTTTTTTCATCCCTATTATCATAACATATACATGTTATACTGAAATTATGAAATCCAAGGAACTCAAGACTCATAATATTCCTGTTGATACACCGGTAATTTCCCAAATCGATGCCAAACCGACCTGGGCTTTTGTGGTGCTGATAGCTATCGGTTTTATTTCGTTTTTGAGTGATATTCCTAAGATCTATGGCAGTGTCACGATCACCTTTGCGCTTATCGCTCTGATCTATATGCCTAGAGTTCTGCTTATGGAATTCTATTATGATTATTTTGTGATCTACAACAAGGCAGATAAAGATAATTGTGTCCTTATCTATTATGATGAAGTGGATTACTGGTTCTATTCCTGGGGTGCAAACCATGATTATCTCTACATCGTTTTATCTGATGGCAAGCAAGAGAGACTGGAAGCTTTCTCCAAGACATTGTTTGAAAGCAATATGAACCGTTTCATGAAAGAAAAACGGAAGAAAAATATCTCATGAGAGTGGTAGCGATCGATTTTGAAACAGCTAATGCCAACTCGGCTTCTGCCTGTTCACTTGGGATTGCGATATATGAGGAAGGGGAAATACTTGATAATTTTGAATGGTATTTCAAACCATACTATCGCTATAACTACTTTACCAATACGCATATTCATGGCATCAGTGAAGAAGATGTCATGAATGAAAAAGAATTTGTCTATTACTATGATGAACTTCAAGTGATCATGAAAGATGCTTTAATCGTCGCACATAATGCCTTGTTTGATATTGGCGTTCTAAACGCAATGTGCGATGTCTATGGCTTAAATCATTTCACCAATTCTTTTATAGATACAGTAAGTATATCCCGCAGAGTCTATCCGGAACTGTATAATCATAAACTAAATACAGTATGCGAATACCTGAATATCGATCTTAGTCATCATAATGGTAAATCTGATGCCTTTGGCTGTCTGATGATCATGTTAAAGGCTATGGAAGCTTATGATACTTATGATGTAGAAGAGTTCTTAAAAAAGATCAGGATAAATATCAAACATAATATGTAAATTTTTTCATTTTTAAGAAAATATTTACAATAATCAGGCATTGTCTTATAATGAGTTCAAGTAACGAGGTTATAGAGATGAAAGAATTTGAAAACAATGCTTATTTCTGGCAGAAAGTTGACACTCTTTATTCTTCTGGAGATTTTAAGCTTATTTGCGCAAAAGGAAGCAATCATAAATCATATCCGTCATTGACGTATCCATGTGATTATGGCTATGTCGAGACTTTAAGTGATGAAAGTGGTGAACAGATGGAAGTATTCAAATCCAATCATGGCGATATGGTTGATTCGATTGTCGTCTGTGCTGACATCATCAATAAACGTTTTGAAGTAAAGGCCTTGGTTGGTCTTGATGAAGATGAAAGACTTGAAGTCTTACATTTTCTCAATTGCACGGATTATCAGAAATCTGTACTGCTCTCAAGAGGCAACCAGATCCCTTCATGGAGTGAAACGGAGTAGCGTAAGCTACTTTTTTTGTTGCTTGGTTTGTTTTAGAATTAAGGTATGGAAAAAAAGAAAGAGTTTATTATCAACGCTCTATACTTCATAATCATCTTTGCTTTGGTCTATTTTGGTGTCAATTATGTTCTGGGACTTGTCTTCCCGTTTATTCTGGCTTTTTTCTTTGCCTATTTTGCGGTAAGACTCTCAAACAAGATCTTTTCTGATACCAAGACCATTCATCGTATATTGACGCTGATTCTTTTATATCTGCTTATCGTTTTATTAATCGTGATCTTAGTCTCAACCGGTATAAGCAAGCTTGGTGACTTTATCAAGACGCTTCCTAATTTCTATAAGAATACGCTTGAACCATATATCGGTTCTTTGGAGATGGCAATCGTCAATCTGGGAGATAATCTTCCTGATAGTATCAATCAGTCTCTCAACAATGTTACAGATGGCATCTTTGAAGGATTAAAATCACTCTTATCATCTCTGGCCAGCGGTTTAGTAAATATCACTACTTCGATCATTACTCACGCTCCAGAAGCGCTGGTAAGTATCATTGTCACAGTCGTGTCATCTTTCTATATGATTTCGGATTATGAAAACATCTCAAACTGGTTCATTTCTTCAATTCCCGAGAAGGGACATAAACTCTTCTATGAAATTAAAGATTTCTTTGAGAACGTTCTTATCAAGATCGCTGGTTCCTATATTTCGATCATGTTTGTGACATTCATCGAACTGCTGATAGGTTTAAGTATCATTGGTATTCCTAACAGTCCGATGTGGGCGATCATCATTGCGATGTTAGATATCCTGCCTGTATTGGGTGTAGGAACAATTCTGATCCCTTGGAGTATAAGTTCCATTATTACCGGCAGGTTTGTTTTGGGTCTTGAGATTTTGGCCTTATACCTGATCATTACCGTCATCAGAAACGTCATTGAGCCTAAGCTGGTTGGAACCAATCTGGGTCTTCATCCTCTGGCAACTTTGATCTCCATGATCATTGGAATCCGTCTTTTTGGTGCAGTTGGCATGTTTGGCTTGCCACTTACACTTTCTTTCTTTTCAGCCAGAAGCAAAAAAGCACAAATATCCTAATTATTCATATATACTGGTGATATGAAAATTCTAAGTCTTATTGCAGATTCTTTTTTTAAGATTCTTATTCCCGGAATTAAAGTAACTATCCCGCTTACTGTAATATCTTTTTCTTTAGCTATGGTCATTGGTACGATCACAGCTTTAGTACAGTTTGCGGATATCAAATATCTGAAACAGCTGGCCCGTTTCTATATCTGGGTCATCAGAGGCACACCGCTTCTGATACAGCTGTTTGTGGTGTTCTATGGCTTGCCATCGATCGGTGTTGTAATGAATCCGTTTCCTGCCGCCATACTGGTCTTCAGTATCAATGAAGGAGCCTATTCAGCAGAGACGATCAGAGGAGCACTGGAATCAGTGCCAAAGGGACAGATCGAAGCAGGATACTGCTGTGGACTTAATTTTCTGCAGATAATGTGGCATATCGTATTACCTCAGGCTTTCAAAGTTGCGTTCCCATCGCTTGCTAACGCTTTGATTGCCATGGTTAAAGATACCTCTCTGGCCGCAAATATCACGGTCATGGAAATGTTCATGGTCACTCAACAGATCGTTGCCAGGACCTATCAGGCACTGGTACTCTATCTTGAACTGGCCTTTATCTATCTGATGTTTTCAACTGTCCTGACAAAACTTCAGACCTATTGCGAAAAGAAGCTGAGCGCTAAAGGAGCACGCTGATGATTGAAGTTAAAGGAATCAGAAAAAAATTCGGAGATCTGGAAGTTCTTAAGGGACTTGATCTTACTGTAAATAAAGGTGATGTTATCGCTATACTTGGTCCATCAGGTTCAGGAAAGACTACCTTACTAAGATGTATGAACTTCTTGGAAAGAGCCGATGAAGGAACAATGTATTTCGATTCAGATGTTGTCGACATGCACAAGGCAGATAAAAAGACGATCCACAACATCAGAAACAAGACGGCTTTTGTCTTTCAGTCCTTCAATCTCTTTACAAACAAGACGGCTTTAGAAAATGTGACGATTGGTCTGACAGTAGCCAGAAAGATGGACAAACACAAAGCTGAAGAGATCGGCAAGAAACTGCTTGATAAAGTCGGTCTTTCAGATAAGTATAATTCCTATCCAAGTCAGCTCTCGGGTGGTCAGCAGCAGCGTGTGGGAATCGCCAGAGCTCTGGCAGCTGATCCGGAGATCATCTACTTTGATGAACCGACCAGTGCACTGGATCCGGAACTGATCGGTGAAGTACTTAAAGTCATCAAGGAACTGGCGGATGATGGGATGACGATGTTGGTAGTAACACATGAAATGAATTTCGCCAAAAACGTTTCCAATCGCGTTATCTTCATGGAAGAAGGAAAGATCATTTCCTCTTCTGGTACAAAAGAATTCTTTGAAGAACAGAAAAATGAAAGAGTGAGAAATTTCATTAAAAACATTCTAAAGAAGGGAGAATAGAATGAAAAAGATTATTACATTATTATTATGCATACTGATGCTTGGTGCATGTTCATCACAGCCAAAGGGTGGCGATCTTGCGGATATCAAGAAAAGAGGCAAGATCCTGGTTGCTATGGAAGGAACCTGGCCTCCATTCACTTACCATGATGAAGCTGGCAAGCTGGTAGGTTTCGATGTTGAAGTAGCTAAATACATTGCGGACTACATCGGTGTTGATGTTGAATATGTTGAAGGTGAATGGGATGGCTTACTGATGGGCGTTGAATCAGGACGTTATGACATGCTGGTAAACGGTGTTGACCTTACCGAAGAAAGAGCAGCAACCTATGATTTCTCTGATGCCTATGGTTATGATAAGGTTGTCGTCATGGTTAAAGAAGACAACAATGACATTACAAAGATCTCCGATCTCAATGGTAAAAAGACTGCCAATACAATCTCTTCAACCTATGCAGTAATTGCCGAAAACAATGGCGCTGAAGTTAATGGTGTCGATGATCTTACCGAAACAATCGAACTGTTAAAGAATGGCAGAATCGATGCTACACTCAATGCTGAAGTTACATATCTTGACTACATCAAACAGTATCCTGATGCCGGCATCAAAGTTGCCTGCTATGCTGATGAAGTTTGGGATATAGCTATTCCAATGAAGAA
>CAMNFQ010000043.1 GCA_946537295.1 uncultured Bacillota bacterium | reverse complement strand
TGATCTAAGTAGAGGTACATGGGAATTCTATTATCAGCTGTCCAAATATAAAAAGAGAAAAGGTGAATTATTCTTTAACGAAGGAAAAGTCTTTGATCACGATGTACTGGTAGATGCATTGTATGGCGTAGGTCTAAACAGAGAGATAGAAGGACTCAGCTATAAACTGATTAAGAAACTGAATAAGTATGATAGCGATAAGATTGCGGTTGATATACCAAGTGGCCTTAATCCCGATGATGGAAAAGTCATGGGGATCTGTCTTGATGCAGATGAAACAGTTACTTTCGGCAGAAACAAGAAGGGGTTCAAAGACAGTCCACATACGGGAAAGGTATTGGTCAGAAAGATCGGGATACCGGAAAAGATATATGACAGATTAATAAATGATACAAAATAAAATAGACTATCACTTGATAGTCTATTTAAGTTATTAGCGTCTAATCTTCATTTTCTTCTTTACGATATACATATCAGCATCGGCTTTTGATAGCACATCCGCAATACATGTATCAACACCCTTCTGATATATTGCGCTACCTAAGGCAGCTGAGATATGTTCCCACTTTTCAATGCGGGTATCACTGTTCATAAGATCGTTGAATTCTTTTTTCTTCTTTTCAATATCTGCTGAATATTTTACGATCGCAACAAACTCATCACCACCGATCCGATAGGTATCTTCGCTTCCAAAGACTTTTCTGATCAGACTGGCGGTATTGATCAGGGCAATATCACCTTTTTCGTGTCCGTATTCATCATTGATCTGTTTGAGATAATTCAGATCGATAAGGACAAGGCCGAAAGCAGGTGCGTTATTATTGCTGATCATTTCATCATATTCGATTTCTTTACTTATATAAGCAGTCCTGCTCTTAAGACCGGTAAGTGAATCGGTGTTGGCCAGTTCGTTCATGGTCTCCGCCTTGACTTTTTCTACAGCAAGCTGATCAGATATGGAAGTGATGTTCCTGATGTGAGTATCGATCTGTCTGATCATATCAGAAAAGAAGCCTGCCAGCGAAGAAATCTCGTCCTTGCCTTCAAATGATTTATCAATATCATCGGCTATACCAGGATCTTTATCGTTGGCATAGGATCTGATCTTATCAGAAAGTAAGCCGATACGTTTAACGATCGTACGATTGAACAATGCCGCAAAGGCAACAACGCTCATAAACATTACAAAGGCGTTAAGACCTAGAACTCTGATAGTTGATGAGAGAATTTCACTGTTTACAGTGTTTACATCAGCATCAACACAGATCAATCCGACTTTACTGTTGTTGATGTAGAGAGGCAGGTAATAGGAATAGGTCTTGCCATACTCATTATCAAACTCATCCCATTCATCAAGCTCTACACCTTTCTCCCAGACTTTCCACAGTACGACACAATTGTATTCTGTTTCATCGGCCGTATCAGCAATAACGATATACTTCTCGTTATCTTCACGTGGAAGTCTTTCACAATCGATAACATATGAAAGTTCCTGTCCATTACCTGTAGGTCTGACAAAATAGACATATGGTAAATCAAAGGATTTGGTATATTGTTCAAACAGCAGCATGTAATACTCATAGTTATAGATGGTATATAGCGTTTTTAGCTCTTCTGAAAGATCTTTGAACATGACATCAGATCCGAAAGCTTTCCCGGGATATTGTTCAGCAAAAGCTAAATCAAAATCTTCCTTTGCCTGATCCCAGCTGTCAAAGTCGATTGGAACATCAATGTTGTTTCTGTTTGCGAGCAGATAATCAACAAACTCTTTGAAATCATCTTCATCAGAAAGGATCTCATATTCGATCTGTTGGGCAACATCCTGAATATGATTCCTGGTTATTCTGTTAACGATCGATACCTGTTCACTATATGTTCCAAACCCACTAAGAACGAGTGAAACGACCATATAAAGTAGCAGTATCCCTAAAAAGACGTTAATTATTTTTTTGCCGCCAGATTTTTTCAAATTATACCTCTCGTGTATATTAATCTAATTATATAAGAAAAAAACAGTAAGATTCTCAAAATGGAATAAATAATGAAACAAAATTCACAATTAATATTATTTTTTTGACTTTCTTTCTCTTGCTGCAAAATACAGAGGAATGAAAGTAAGTGTTATCAGCAAAGTCGAAACAAGAAACAGAATGTTTGTCGGCAAGAAAGCCGTAAAACCATTAGTATCTAGGATCTCACCGTTGTTTTTGATTATTGGGTTGGCGATAAACGGTGAAATGATCCAAGGAATCAAGACAAAGAAAATGATACGGAATCCTTCAAACTGTCCTTTGGAATCATCAGGAAACAACTGTTTCATCCAGACTGATGTTACCTGCATAAACATGATATAGCCACAGCCAAAGAAGAATAAGCCAATCAGTAAAGGCCAGTTCATGATCGTTGTTGGATCAATGAATTCAGGTTTACCAAATATACCTAAGATTCCTACACCAATAATTGATAGAACTACAGATATAACAGCTACTGTTACAAATTTGTCTTTATTGAGTAGTTTTGATGATGGAATTACTGAAAGCATTCCTAAGATCAGAGCGATACCCTGAATGATACCGATGTCATCAGGTTTGAATCCCAGGTAATAGATCATGTAGTTTCCGACATGAGGATAATAGACATTGAAAGCAATAAAGTAGGTAGTTAATACTAAGAAGACCCAGAACAGCTGTTTCTTTTCAAGCAGAGCTTTAAAATCAAAAGCAGAGAAGAGCTGTTTGAAGAAGGAACCGTTTTTGTAAGGCTTGAGATCTTTGGCGTCCTTTACTAAGAAAAGAGATAGGATTCCAAAAATAATCGCCAGTCCACCAAAGACCACAAACAGTTTCATATAATCATCATTTGCACCGATCAGGATACCTCCAAGGATTGTTCCTATGATGGTTCCGATGATCGGTTGTGTTGCTAAGGCAGAACCGATTCCACCTCTATTGGAATCGTTCATGTTGTCGTTGAGCCAGGCATTGAAACTGGCATCATTTCCCATTGAACCAAAGAAAGACATAAACGCATCCGCAAGCACAACAGCTGTTGCTGCCAACATGATCGCCTTAGATGAATTGTTTGCTTTAGTGATGAATTCTGTCGTTCCAAACAGAATTGTAAAGATGCCCCAGAGAATATAGCCAAAGGCTATGAAAGGTTTACGTTTACCACAGCGATCAGACAGGGTACCAAAAAGAAATGTTGAAACAGTTGTGGCAATCGCTGAGATAGCAACCATCCAGGAAATGATGGTAGGGTCTTTGGCGATCTTGGCATAGACAAAGGTGTTGAACCATTGGTTTTCAATATTCCAGCAGAGTTGTCCAATAATACCAAGTCCCCAGACTAAAATCCAGAAACGCAGTTTAGAATTGTTTTTCATATAAATATCCCTCTTACTTTTATTCTAGAAAAGAGAAAAAATGTCGTCAAACAAAAGAAATCAATTCTCTATAGTATAATACTTCAAAGAGAAACAAACATGAGAGATATGACGAAGGGCTCTGCCCGCGAACATCTTTGGAAATATGCTTTACCAATCTTGTTAGGTAACTGGTTTCAGCTTGCCTATAATGCGATCGATTCAGCTATTGCCGGAAGGTTTATTGGTAAGGATGCTCTGGCAGCTGAAGGGGTTGCCGGACCTTTGATGAATCTGGTGATCCTGGCTATAAGTGGTCTATGTATTGGCACAGGTGTCCTGATGTCAGAATATTTTGGCGCAAAAGATCTCAAGAAATTCAGACAAAGTCTTGGTACGACTTTAAGTGTTGGAACAGCATTAAGTGTGATTGTATCGCTTATCTTTGTTGTAATCATGCCATATATCTTGCAAGCAATGGCGGTTCCCCAAGAGATATTTGAGATAACTGTGATCTATCTGCGGATTATTTTTATGGGAATGCCTTTTACCTTTATATTCAATGCTTTGTCTTCTGGTTTAAAGAGTGCGGGAGATTCCAAGACGCCACTTAAATACCTGGCATTCTCTTCAATACTTAATGCTGGGTTAGATCTTGTGTTCTTAGGAATATTCCATTTTGGCATAGTCTGCAGCTCATTGACCACAACAATCGCAGAAGTTGTATCAGCCTTTCTGGTAATGTATTATACCCATAAAAAATTCCCGGAACTTTTCCCGGGAAAACAGGACTGGAAAGCCGATCCGGAATTATTGAAGAAAATCATCGGTTATGGTGCGCCAGCCGCCATTCAACAGGCAGTGCAACCGATTGGTAAGGTTCTGATACAATCGCAGGTCAATGCCTTAGGTGTTACAACGATTGCGGCTTTCAATGCGGTAACCAGAGTTGATGATTTTGCCTGTATTCCTGAACAGGGTATAAGTGCTGCGATCTCAACCTTTATTGCCCAAAACAGAGGAGCAGATAAGAAAGAAAGGATCAGACCAGGATTCAGGACCGGATTAAAACTTGAAGTTTCCTATTGGCTGATCATTGGAAGTATTACGGCTCTGTTTGGTAAAAACATTGTCAGTCTCTTTGTGGCGGGAGAAGGAGCCAAAGAAGTAATTGAGATCGGAACAAGATATCTGATGTATATGGCAATCTTCTACCTCTGGCCAGCCATGACTAATGGATTCCAGGGTTTTTATCGTGGCATGGGAAAAATGTATACGACCATTATTGGAACGACCTTACAGATATCGATCAGGACAATTGTTACCTATCTGCTTGCGCCAAGAATGGGAATTGTTGGTATAGCGATTGCCTGTGCAATCGGCTGGAGTGCCATGCTGATATTTGAGATACCGTATTATTTCATAACAATCAGAAAACAATCATTACCTAAATGATCAGATAAGTCTGATGTTTTCTTTTTCCAATAGATCGTATATTTCGCGATTCAGTTTTCTCTTTACCCGATAATAATCTTTTTCCTTATATTCACAGACAAGTAATACCTTGACTTGATCTTTACCAAGTTCAGAAATACCTTTGTATTTAGGACCACTGATAACTTCAGGAATCTTTTTACCTAGTTTTGGAAGTTCTTTCTTCAGAATCTTTTCAATTTCCGCAAGAGGTCTGTCCAGTTCCAGATCAAGTTCAACAGTATACCAGGAATTCATCTTGGACATATTTGTGACACTGCGGATATCACGATTGGCGATGATCTTGATATCATCTCCATCACCGATCAGCTTGGTATATCTGATACCAATCTCCTGAACCATTCCTCTGAAGTCATCGATCTTGACCATATCGCCAACCTGGAATTCACCTTCAAAGACGATCGTGATACCGGCCAGGATATCAGAAATAAGATCTCTTGATCCCATTGATACTGCCAGAGTAATAAAGCCAACCGAAGCCAGAATACCTCTGGTATCAAAACCAAGATAGCTAAAGGAATAGTAGAGAACTATAATAACCGCAAGATATTTGATCAAGGAATAGATCAGGTTGATTATGGTCTGTCCCTTGGTATCAAGTACCAGATTAAATAGCGCAGTTACAAAACGTAAGACCAGAATCACAAGAATGGCTGTAATGATCAGAATAAAGATTGCCGCAACCGCAAACAGATTAAAGCTGCGATTCCATTTTCCCAGTAAGACAAAGGCAATCAGTGAATCATCACCAACGTTCATCTGTCTTCTTATCTGGAAGAAGAAGATAAGGAAGAAGAAAAAGCTGATAAGTTCGATAAGGATACTGGTCTTCTTTAATGGAGACATTTCTTCATACATTCTTATGAATGCCGGTTTTTCTACAGTCTTTTTCTCATCCGTATTCTGTTCAGCAGTAGCTTCCTCTTCAAAGGAAATATCGTTGCGTTGTCTTATTCCTTCGTTAGCGTATTTTTCAAATACTTCATCTGTGTAGTTAAACATGATCGCAAAGGCACAGATCAGATATATTGCTACAAAGAAAGACAAAGCATCATTGCTGTAGGATAAGGCTGAGCGAGATAATGATGAGTTGGAAATGAAATAATAGTAGACAACATCCTCATAGTATCTGGATAGACCATAGTAACGCTGATTATCGATGGTGTAGTAATTCAACAAGGATTTGTTTTCTGTAATATCGATATCAAATTCTGAGATATTTCTGCCCAGCAGTTTATCTTCTGGAGAATAGATGATCTTGCCGTCATTTCGATCAACAACGATCATCAGATCGTTCTGGTAACGGATAGAATCGATACAGGAATTTATATCAGAGTCAAAATTTGTTTCGTACAACTTATTCGGATCAAGACAGATCAGGATAGCACCATATTTTTTGTTTGGTAATTGAGCTCTTACACCGATAAGGACAGAATCTTCAGCCAGCAGTTCATCCTTTTCCGGTTCATGAACAATGCTTTCAGCACCATAGAGAAGACGTCTGAAGTCATAGGTTGGACTTTCTTTGTCCTTGCCAAGTGAGTAACCGATGAAATCTTGTGAGCAGGAAATCTCGTTGCCATTTTCATCAAAAACAATGATATATCTGGCATCGATAACTTCACTCATTTTTTCTAAAGCTTTTTGTGAAGTGATATCAGGTTCAACAAGTTCAAGTGAAGCAATCTGTTTACCGTAATAGGTATACCAGTCAGCTTCATCATTTCTTCTGAGTTCCTGGATCTCCATTCTATTGGCCATGGTATTTTCCAGAGCATCAAAAGCATCATTGGTAAAACTGTACTGGTTATAGAGTGAACTCATACCTTGAGCAAAGAAGGTAACGGTAAAGATTATTAAAGAACAGATAAGCCCATAGACCGCCATAATGATGATCATTCTGGTTGGACGATAAGAGATCTTCTGTTTTTCATTCAGGATGAAGTCAGCAACAAACTTCTTTACAAAACTGCTCCAGATGACCATTGTGGATATGAGCAACAGAATCATGATCGAAAAGACAAAGGTCCATCTGCGTGCTGTTTCGTTGATATCATCAAGAGGCGTCAGAAAGAAGACATCTTTTGAAAGATCTTCTGTTTTCAGATGAGAATACAGATATGAATTATCTTCAATGACCGTTGTGCCTTTTGAGACGACATCAAGATCAAGACCAAGTTCAGAAAGAGTCTTGCCAAGAGGCAAATCATCCGAGAAATACATGATCTCGTTTGTTCCAGCATCCGCAATAACGAGCTTTCCTTTATAGATTTTTTCTAATTCAATAAAAGAAAGATCATTATTCTTGTGTAAGACCAGATAATCAATAAAATCATAGGTATCAGTCCATTCAACAAAATAGTAATTATCTTTGATCTCACTTGTAGTAATCAGTTTGAAATCCAATTGAGCGGAATTAATCAGATCAGAATATTCTTTTTGAATGTCTTCAGAAAAATGTTTTGGTAAAAGTTCAGGCATATCTTCAGGATAGCGATCAGGTAAAACAATCTCGTTATCTTTGAAGTAGACAACGGTTCCTTCTTCATGAAGAGTTTCCCCCACATACTTCCCATCAATGACATAATCTTCTAGACCAGCCGCAATCAGTCTTGTGCCTGTCTGCAGTTTTTCAAAATATGTATTAAAGACATTTTCGGTATTCTTGGAATCTTGCGAAAAGCTGATACAGATATTATTGTTTTTGATAAGGTTACGATCTGCTTCCTGTTCAACAAGACTGGAATAACCGCTTTGTTGCAGCACAAAAGCTCCGGCACTGAAGATCAGTATGACAGCACCAATAAGGACTATGAACATATTTCTGATAGGATGTTTCATTTGCGGGTATCCTTCCTTTTTCTTTATTATCGCAATTATGCGCTCAAGATACAAAGGGTGATATCATGATTAATATGAAGAAATATACAAAAATAATGGTTCTGTTATTGATCCAATTAATAGTATTGACGGGCTGTACTCAGAAAAAAGAAGAAACAGTTCCGCAAGAGGAAGAAAAAGTAATTGAGATCAGAAATTATCCGATTGAACATGAAATGGAATTTGGTGGCATCTATATTCAGATCGACATCGATGATTTCAATAAGCTTGGTTTCTCGTATGGTGATAGTGTCAATGTGGAATTTGATAATGGCTATAAACTGGAAGATATTCCTTACTACAACGGTTACTATGTGGATGCAGGTAAACCATTGCTGGTGGGATATCCGGGTTATCAGTACATCAAGGTAACAGAAAACTATGGTCAGGATCTCTGGGATGAGTTCAGTCTGCAGATAGGCAGCAGTATCAATACCTTATGGTTAAAGTCCAAGGTTCAGGAACACAACAAGGCAACTGTTGTTTTGAATGAGAAAGGCAAATATCGCGACATTCAGGAAGCAAGCGATATTCATTACTATGACGAAAGAGAAAAGTATGACAGCGATGTCATGTTTGCCAACTTCAGAAGCATGAATGTCGGCAAGCTTAAAAAAGATATCATCTATCGCAGTGCTTCACCTTGTGATAATCAACATAACAGAGCTAGCTATGTCGATAAACTGATTAAAGAGGCAGGAGTAAAGACGATCCTTGATCTGGCAGATAATGAAATAAGGATCGAGAAATATCTGGCAAACGATGATTTTGCCTCAGATTATTTCAAGACGATCTATGATAATGGAAATGTTGTAGCTATCGCATTAAATATGAATTTCTATTCTGAGGACTTTGGAATAAAGCTTGTTCAGGGATTTCAGATGATGATGGAAAAGGAAGGACCTTATCTGATCCATTGTACTGAGGGAAAAGATCGAACAGGTTTTGTAGCGATGCTTATCGAAGCTCTGGCTGGAGCATCATATGAAGAAATTGTTAACGATTATATGCTAACCTATTATAATTATTATCGGATCGATCAAAACAGCGATAAAGAAAAATATGATACGATCCTGGAAAAGAATCTCAATGCGATGATCAAAGCGATCGTCAATGATGATTCAATCGATTATAAGAATTGTGATCTTTCAGTTTACGCCGAAAACTATCTGCTGAAGATGGGAATGAGTAAGGAAGAACTTAATGAGTTCAAAAACTGTCTGATCGACTAAGGGAGGAAGAAAATGTTTTACTATCTGATCGCACCACTACTTACCTATAACTTTATCCTGATCGCAGCCGCTGTCATACCGGCACTGTATCTTTTGGTATCTGTATATAAAAGAGACAGACTGGAACAGGAAAGTCCAAATATGATCTTCAATCTGGTGAAAGCAGGAGTCTTTTCTGCACTGATCGCTCTGGTATTGGAAAAGATCTTTTCACAGCTGCTGATTCTTTTTGTCAATCCAGATTCTGATATCTACAGATTCCTTCTTTATTTTATTGTTGTAGCAGTATCAGAAGAAGGTGCCAAGTATTTCATGTTAAAAAGATCAACATGGAATGCATATGAATTTGATTGCCTGTATGATGGCATCGTCTATGCCGTATCTGTATCACTAGGTTTTGCCTTATGGGAAAACATCAGTTATGTCTTACACTTTGGTTTAGCTAATGCCTTGGTCAGAGCATTCACTGCAATACCAGGCCATGCCTGCTTTGGTATCTTTATGGGAGTCTTCTATTCGGCTTCCAAGTTCTATGAAATGTATGAAGATATCGATAAGTCAAAGAAATACAGCATACTTTCAGTACTCGTACCAGTGCTGATCCATGGTGCCTACGACTATATCGCCACGATGCCGACAGCCGGAAATATGAACTATCTGTTTATTCTCTTTATTGCCGTACTGTTCTACTTATCAAGCAGAGTCGTAAGAAGCGTTTCATCAAACGACAGATATCTTTCATAAAATTTTGGCCAAGCTTTTTATGATAGTTGACAACTAGCAATAAGTATGAGATTATAAATTTGCGCCAGCACAAAGCAGGCGCATTTTTTTGCTCAAAATTAATATTTGCCGATTATAACTGAATTGGCAGATTACAATATAACCTTAATAATTCATATTGATTCTAATTAAATGATCTTTTCATGATCAGAAAAAGAAGATATGAAAATAACGAAATAGTTAATAGATAAATAATGATTTCAGGAATAATTCCCAGGCTGATTGCGATCTCGTGAAACAGAGGCTGGGTAGTAGGATAAGACAAAGTTATATAGAACATATCAGGTTCAATGTGGATATTGTTTAATAACAGATGACTAATAACATTTATGATCTCTGCGATCAGCGACATGATCAGAAATAATATGAAGGTATAGCGAAACTTTAACTGTTTTCTTTTGGAAAGAATAAGATAAGCTATTATGGATTCACTGATGATCAGACCATGATAGACAAAGCCATGTATGAATAAGGGAATCTGTGGCCTGAGCATATCCAAAGGTAGAATCAGAGCTACAACCGCACTAAGAAAAGAATAGGTTGCAAGGAAGATTAGAAAGGCATTCTGATATTTAATGTTTCTGATGTATTTAATAACGAAGGAACAATACATTGCCATTGAACATAATTGCCAGGGGAAAAACCAGAGATTGACTTGTCTGTCAAAGACATAATTAAAACAGAACCATTGTTTAAATACTTCTGCTATCAACATAATTATTCCTAATATATGCAACAGATCGATCAGTTTATCTTCTGAGAGTTTCTTTACATAGCGAAAGAAAAAGATATTGAATATGATGATCAGGAATAAAGATAAGAGATGTTGCCATCCAAACAAGACAGGAACATTTCCAAACATGCCGTTCATAAATTAAGTATTGCAGGATTATATCCTGTTTTCAAATAATATTCATAGCGTTATATAGATCAGAGATTTATAATTTAGTTAAGAATAACTGAGGAAAAATATGGATATCAACAGGATAATTGGGCTATTTATGATGAAGTACCTTGCCGGCAACAGAAAAGTCGAAGTGATCAGTGGCAAGAAACATATTGCTTGTATAGGCGATAGTATTACGTTTGGTGCCGGTGTCAAAGGAAAGAAGGAAGAGACCTGGGAATACCATCTTAACGAAATAATCGGAGATGAGTATCAGGTACTTAATTATGGCACAAATGGTAGAACACTTCTAAGCACCGGTGATTATCCTTATACTGCTGATAAGCTCTATCAGAGATCATTAGAATGCAAGGCAGAGATCTATCTGATCATGTTGGGATCAAACGATGCCAAACCGCATAACTGGAATACTGATAAGTTCGAGAAAGAATATGATGAATTTGTCAGAAAATATAGGGAACTGGATAATAAGCCACAGGTGATATTGATGATACCGCCTCATTGTTTCCCTGATAAGGAAACAGGAATAGTAGGTTTTGGTATTGATGCATCGATTATAGATAAATATGTGGTAAAGATCGTAAGAGAAACAGCTAAGAGATATGATCTTCAGACGATCGATCTGTATAGTTTCTCTGAAGGTCATGATGAGTGGTTTGTTGATGGTGTTCATCCAAATAAGACAGGCAATCAGAAGTTTGCAGAATATATTTCCAGCCAGTTGAAATTATGATCTAGAACAAGGAGGAAAAACAATGGACAAAGTGTGGAAATTTCTTAAAGAATGTGGTGTATATTATCTGGCTACGATGGATGGTGATCAGCCAAGAGTCAGACCTTTTGGTACAGCTGAAATATTTGAAGGAAAACTGTATATCCAGACTGGTAAGAAGAAGGATGTCTATAAGCAGTTAGAGAAAAATCCAAAGGCAGAGATCTGCTGTTTCAAGGATGGAAAATGGTTAAGGATTGCTGGTACTCTGGTTCCAGATGATCGAACAGAAGCAAAGAAAGATATGTTAGATAAGAATCCGTCATTAAGATCAATGTATGATGAAAATGATGATAATACGATCGTTCTTTATTTCAAAGATGCAACCGCAACCTTCAGCAGTTTCACTGAAGCTCCTGAAGAAATCAAATTATAATTATTCATCATAAAACCCGCTTGATGCGGGTTTTAGTTACTTTCATTATGTATAACAAGCTGATTGTAAGGTATTGAGATACCTTCTTTATCAAAGCGTTTCTTGACTTCCATTTTAAGATCTCTTTGAACCTGGAAGTGATTTCTGCCATAGGCTTTCTGATAGATGCTCATAGTTACAGCACTGGAATCAAAGGAAGTGATCGCTACGACATTAGGTTCTTCAAAGCAGATGTCTTTATGGCTTTCATAGTATTTTTTGGCAACATCCTTAATGACTTCAAGAACTTTTTCGCTATCGGCTTCATATGGTGTTGGAATATCAACGACAGCCATATTGTATTTGCCGGAATAGTTGATGACGGTTTTTATCTGGCCGTTTGGAATGATGACCTTTTCACCTTTCCATGTCTGCAGATAAGTACAACGCATCGCTAAGGAAATAACGGTTCCGGAGTATTCATTGATCTGGACGAAGTCACCGACACCATATTGTTTTTCAAAAAGAATAAAGCCTCCGGATATCACATCAGAAATAACACTTTGTGCACCCAGTGATATGACAAGCGCACCTACTCCTGCGGCAGTAACCAGATTAGAGAAGATCGAACCATAGCCCAGATGATTGATAATCACAGCTAAGGCAACAAAATAGGTAGAGTATCTTACAACACTATGAAGAAGTGTCATAGAAGTAATGATAGTCTTGGCCCTGGGATCATTACCTTTCTTCTGGTTCCTTTTGATAACTCTGCCAGTTAAAGCAGAAATAACATTGATAAAAAGTGTCGCAAAACCAATCACGAGAAGAATCATGATCATGTTAAGGATCAGCTTGGTAGTGTTAATCCTGAAAGACTTTAGTATTTCTGCCCAATCAATATCATCAAACATAATACATTACTAGTTTATCAAGTTTTCTGATCAAGAGCATCTTTAAACATATGAAAAAGTTATGCTTGTTAAAATGAAGAAAAGGGAGAACAACATGGCAAGAATAAATATCAATGATACATTTCCAGAGTTTATCTTTAATACAGCTTATGAAAACGACCTTAACAGCAGTTACCAGCG
The DNA here is from genome assembly GCA_946537295.1 of uncultured Bacillota bacterium. Classification (GTDB taxonomy): domain Bacteria; phylum Bacillota_I; class Bacilli_A; order Erysipelotrichales; family Erysipelotrichaceae; genus Colivicinus. Next base: position 187 of record CAMNFQ010000043.1, on the reverse strand, counting down.
ATGTTTATTGTAGATGAAAATGGTAAAGTCGAATATGCCCACTATGCTAAAAATATCATGGATATGCCAAGTATTGATGAGGTGCTGGAACTTCTTGATAAATAATTGAATTAAAAAAGCAGTAATCATTCAAATTAATGAAGATCACTGCTTTTTCTTTTTAGAACAGATTTGCTTTCTTAAGTCT
>CAMNFQ010000042.1 GCA_946537295.1 uncultured Bacillota bacterium | reverse complement strand
ATCTTTCATACTGATCGATTGGATCATTTAATTCAGTAAAGGCATTCGCATATTCCGTACCGTTGATATACAGTTCAAAACGTGATGTGAATCTTGGATCGTTTGGATCTTTCTTCGCCAGAGGTGAGATCTCAATCGGATGACCCCAGACAAAGACTGGACCAACCATGTCTTCTTCACAAAGTGTTTCAAACAGTTTGTTTATGATGTGACCGAGATCGTGTTCGTGCTTCTCAAGTTCGACCTTGAGATCCTTACATACTGCTTCAGCTTCTTCTAGTGACAGATTGCGGAAATCCTTGCCGGTCTTTTCATTGACCGCATCAGTCATATTTACTCTCTTGAATGGAGCCTTTAAGGAGATTGTATGATCACCGGTCTGTAATTCAGTTGTACCTAACACTTTAGTAGATACTTCTTCAAACAGATCTTCACACAGCTTCATCATTCCTTCCAGATCAGAGTAGGCAACATATGCCTCTACGGTTGTGAATTCTGGATTGTGCTTGAGATCCATACCTTCATTACGGAATAGTCTTCCGATTTCATAAACACCTTCCATGCCACCAACGATCAGTCTCTTGAGGTATAACTCTGTAGCGATACGCAGATAGAATTCCTTATTTAAGGCATTGTGATGAGTAGTGAATGGTCTGGCGTTAGCTCCACCAAGGATCGGATTTAATACCGGAGTTTCTACTTCAACAAGTCCCTGATTATCAAGATTCTGCTGAATAGCTCTGATGATCCTTGGTCTTAAGAAAGCAATACGTCTTGATTCATCATTCATGATCAGATCGACATATCTTCTTCTGTATCTTTCTTCAACATCAGTAAGTCCATGGAACTTCTCTGGTAATGGTCTTAATGCTTTTGAAAGATGAGTGTACTGTTTTACATAAACTGAAAGTTCACCTTTTGGATTTGATTCAGAAGGATTTGTACGATAGACCAGTCCATTGATACCGATGATATCGCCAATGTCTGAACTCTTTACCAGTTCATAGGCTTCTTCACCAACATCGGCCTTGTTTATGACAAGCTGGATCTGACCATCCTTGTCCAGGATATGCATGAAGCACATCTTGCCCATTCTTCTCTTGGACATGATTCTTCCTGCGATCGCAACTTCGATTGCTTTTGTTTCCAGTTCTTCCTTGCCAAAGTTGTCATACTGTTCTTTGATTGATTTGGAGTTTGCGTTACGCTTAAAGGCATGTCCAAACGGATCAATACCCTTGGCACGCAGTTCTTCCATCTTCTGTCGTCTTACCAGTTCCTGATCATTAAATTCTCTTTCCATACTTGCTCCTTTATCAAAAATAAAACGTCCCTATCTCTAAGGACGTCATTCAACGCGGTACCACCTTAGTTCACATGATCACATGTGCCCTTCATTAAGTCTTAACGCAACCAACGCTTCACTCCAAGTTTTTATTCAGATATCAGTATCTGTTCCTGTTTCACCATTCAGGAACTCTCTGTCAGACCTTTTATACCTTACTCGTCTCTTCTTTGTGACAAACCTATTTTATCTTAAAAGCCTTTAAAACAAAAGACTTTTTCAATCAGGTATAGTAGAATATTGTTATGGCTGACATAAGATACACTAATAAAACAGAATATAATAAAAAATTCTGTCACAGGGCTTCTTTACATAATGCCTTCAAGAAAGAAAAATCGATTATCCCTCTGATTTTTATTGCGATCACTATTGGCTCTGCTGTTCTGAGTCTATACAGAGATCCGCAGTCAAAACAGGCGATCACTCTTCTTATACTAGGTGTTTTTGTCTTACCTGTGGCCTTTTTTATTGCCCCATATTTTCTGACCCTAAGAGAATTTTCTGTCGTACGACCTGATGGAAAACCGATGGTTCTTAAAACGGTGTTCACTAATGTGAATATCAAATTCTCCAATCCTGATGGCACCGCAAATAATGTACTGTATGAGAATCTGGAAAAGGTTCAGCGATATAAGGATCTGCTTATCATCTCGGAAAAGAAAAGCAATTCCGTCTATTATCTCGATGCGAACGGATTTGAGAATGCTGACGGAAATGAAGCTATCGAATATATTAGGTCAAAAGCCAATCTTAAAAAATAAACGCCTCTTTCTGAAAAGAAAGAGGTTTTTAAAAAGATCGCAATATGATCATATTAATCCAAAATGTCTGAAGGCTTTATCGAAGCCATCTTTAGCAACATCATCGGTAACATAGTCTGCCATCGCTTTGATCTGTTCACCACCCGATCCCATGGCAATTCCCACATTACAGTATTCAAGCATCGGGATATCGATCGTAGCATCACCGATCGCAATGGTATCTTTTCTATTTACATTTTGATGTTTTAATAAGACTTCAATTGCTGTAGCTTTATCGATGTTCGCAACACCTACATCACCAAACAGAACTGTCTCACCTACACCACCCCAGGTTCCAACACTCAGGTCTGAGAATTTATTCTTTGCCTCAAGATAGTCATCATAGCTGTTTAACAGGAAGGAGATCTTATTCAGATCATCACGATAAAGTTCCGCATTTTCAATCATACCATGGATGACATCTTCGGTTTTCAGATCCTTCAGACTTTCATCATCAAGACCTTTGCCTTTCATGTATATTCTTAAGGCACCTGCTGCTTTTTTACAGAAACCTTTTGAGGCGAATAAACCATTATTTGATTCTTCGTAGAATTCCAGGTCTCTGCTTATACACCAGTCGACAATGTCCTTACATTCCTTCTTGCTCAGACATTTATGCATCAACACTTCACCATTATCTTCTACATATGAACCATTTCCACAGATGATCCCATCAAAGCCAATATCCCAGAGTTCTTTCTTGTTTTCAGCTTTAGATCTGCCAGTAACCAGATAGACCTTATGTCCGTTATTCCTTAATTGTCTGATTGCTGTTACTGTTGATTCAGGAATCTTTCCTTCATAGTCATAGATCGTTCCGTCGATATCGGTGAAGATGATCATTCTTCTTTGTTATCCTTATCGAGATAATCTTTGATCGATGGAACATCAGGATAGTTCTTCTTCAGAAGCTTGTTGATGTTTGAAAGCTGACGGGAGATCGGATTAAGGATTCCTGATAAATATATGGCGGTAGCTACAAACATATAGATTGCTGCATAAGGCATGACGCTTCTCATTCCTCTTGCTGTTAACACCAGAAAAGATATGATACCTGAAAGGACGATGAGTTCGGCTGCCCTGTTACCTTTCTGCTTTTCTTCCTTTGGCAGATTGCGATAGTCTTCTCTGAGCAACTGCAGATACATGGCTCCTTCAGGAACTTTGTTTTCCTTGCGATACGCTTCAATCTTTAAACGCGTTTTGTTGTCAGCATTTTTATATGTTTCTGTCTTCTTGTAATCACCTATTTTCTCGCTCATCTTTCACCTCTTATGCCTTACTGTTAAGATCAAAGATCGTATCAAGCTGATCTTTACATTTCTCTAATGCTTTCGCATTACCGATGACACATACGTTATCATCTTCATTGATCTTCTCAAATAACGGTATACACTTTCTGATCTCTTCCTTGTCAGCATTCAGGATCTGATCAAGGATTTCCTGTCTGTCTTGATAACTGATGCCCATCAGATAATCCAGGTCGGCTCTTCTGATACTTGTTCTGGTACTTAACAGTGGATCATAGTCACCGGTTGTACCGACAATATAGTTTTCAATGCTTCCTTCTTTTTCCACAAAGTCTTTAAGATAATCAACTGTTTCTCTGTATACTCTTAAAGAATTAGCCGGATCAGGATCACGATAGGAATATAAGATTGCACCTTTGTTGAAGCCACTACGGAAGCCGGTACCATAGGCTCCACCTTTAACTCTGATGTTGTTCCAGAGGTAATCGTAAGTCAGGATATTTGATATGACATACATGATGCCCATGTTTTTAATCTCTTTTTCTAATACTGAACTCTTGACCGCAAATGAAACATTTGCCGGAACACTGATACCTTCTCTTCTGTGTCCCAGAGCTTTCTTTTCTGCATCTTTCTGGATAGTTCCTGAAGGTGCCTTATCAATCAGAGAATCAATAATGACATCCTTGTTATGGGAATCAACTGATAAGGTATATCTTTCCTTGATGAAGATCATATCTCTGATCCTGTTAAGATCATTGATAAAGTCGTCGGCTTTCCTTTCCCAGTTATCATCCAGGTCCTTAAGCTTTTTATATGCTTCATAACCTGCTGATCTCTCCATTGCAGCTGAATAGCTTGAACTGTAGGCTGAACTGCGCTGTACAGCCAGGGAATGTCCGGAATTAAGGAAGGCCTGTTCCAAGACAAAGATATTCTGTTTAAGCAGATCTCTGATCATCTGTCTGTCGGAAAAATCAGTTTTGTATATGATTTCCTTGACCAGTTCACAAGCTTCATTAATATTTCTTTCCAGACTTGAGAAGCTTACACTTACCAGATTCTTATGTGTACTTTCTTTATAGGTCTTATATGGACTGAAAGATGATGAGAAATCACCCAGGATACTTCTCATCTTTCTGCTTAGAACGATCAGATCATAGTTTTTGGTTGCTAGTCTGCTTAGGAAGCTGAGCATCTGGCTTAAAGCCATCAGATCGTCTTCCTTAAGATCATCGATAGCTGACATCAGTGTCACATAGGCTATGTCATTTGTTTCTTCGTTATGTTCAACAATCGTATTGTCATTATGTTTATAGACATTGACTGGGCAATCAGTCGGGGTCTTTTTCAGATCTTCCAGATGCAAGGCCGGTAAGGTCGCCTTCTGTTCAGGAGTATCCTCACTGGCTTGCCACTTTTTCAGATCGCTGTTGAGTCTAAGAAGTTTCTCTTTGTCTTCCTTGTTCCAGGTAGCGGCAATATCATGAAGTTTCTTTCTTTCCTTTTCCGCTTTCTGTTCACCCAAGGTATTGGATGGTCTAAGTAAGACGCTGCCACAATGTGTACTGTTTAGAATTACTTCCTTAAGCAGATCTTCGTAATAACTCGAATTTATCTTTTCTCTTAATGATTCAAAGATCTTGTTGAAACAGATACTCTTGAGCGGATCGCCACCATAAAGCCAGCTGTCTAATGAACTTAAGGCATAGACAAGGCCTTTAGGCATGCCACCAAAGTCTCTTTCTCTGGCCTTGAATTCTCTGAGGTTTAAAGTAGCTTCCAGTTCTTCTTTTTCAAAACCGTTTCTGATTGTCTCTTCAAAGACTTCTCTGATCGTCTTATCGATCTCATCTTTCTTTTCTGCATCAGTATTGGTGATATCGATCTGAACATATGGCTGTAAGATTCCATCCTGCACGCCAAAGGCCACATCTTCACCCAGATGTTTACTTAAGATTGCTTTCTTTAATGGTGATTCATTACTGTCACATAAAACGGATGAGATCAAAGAGAAAGCCATCGTCTTTTCATAGTCATCAAAATTACCGATCACATAGGCATAGGAAAGCTGACTCTTACCTGATGGATCTGTTTCTGGCGAGATCTCATATTCTCTTTCAACAGTTTCACTGATATGTTTCTGCTGTTTTCTGATCTCAACATCAACATCGATCTTTTCATAATTACAAAGATATTCATCATTTATAATTGCCAGGACATTATCGATATCCATATCACCATCAAGTACGATATAGGCGTTTGATGGCGAATAGTATTTTCTGTGAGCTTCACAGAACTGTTCGTAACTTAGTGAAGTTATATAATCAGGATCACCACCTGACTCATTACCATAACAGGTATCAGGAAACAGCGAATGCATCAGGACTCTGCTGATGATGCTGTCCGGTGAAGAAAAGGCACCCTTCATCTCATTGAAGACGACACCTTTGTATATAGGTTCTTCATTTATATCATTGAGTTCATAATGCCAACCTTCCTGATAGAAGATATTAGGATTTTTCAAAACGATCGGATGAAAGACCGCATCGAGATAAACTCTCATCAGGTTGATGAAATCCTTGTTGTTTCTCGAACTTACCGGATAGACAGTCTTATCAGGATAAGTCATCGCATTTAAGAAAGTCTGTAACGATCCTTTCAGCAGATCCACAAAAGGTTCTCTGACCGGATACTTTTCTGATCCATTCAGGACGGAATGTTCCAGTATATGAAAGACACCGGTATCATCAACTGGTGTTGTTTTAAAAGCAATCGAAAAAGTCTTGTTTTCATCAGCTCTTTTTAACCAGAGCAGACGGGCACCCGTCTTTTCATGAAGCATCTCATAGACATCTGCCTTTATCTCATCTTCATGTCTGATCTGCTTAACTTTAAATCCGTGTATGACATCATTAATATTCATATTATCTTTCTCCACTACAGCACAATTTTATCATTTTTACTGTTTCTTATTTTATCTAACGATCTATAAGCTTATCCATAAAGAAAAGTGCTTTTTTCAGCACTTGCATGTTATTGTTCGTTCCAGATCTGTTCAATATATCTGTACAGGTCTTCCTGTGTTATATATTCGCCATTATCACGAAGATATCTATCACCATATCTTTTCTGACAAGCTTCTAAAACACTCAGTTTAGTTAAAGCATCCGCCTTGCACTGACTGGCGCTCTTCTTACGGAATTTGGCATTTCTTACCCACACCTTGATCATATTCCTGGTCTTATATCCAAGTATTTCGGAAGGATCATATACTTCTGAACCTCCTGAGATCTTTTCGAGAATATCCTCTTTTACAGCTTTTCCTGTCATATTATCTCCCTAGTGATCATCTAATAGTTCTTACTACAATTATATAGTCACATTATTTCTTTTTGATATCTGTTTTTTCGCTACAACCGGGAATATCGCTCAATTGCTCAAACGAGAGTATTGGTACATGTTCATCGGCTTCGGATGTTGTTTGATTATCCGTAAGTAAAACCATCTTCTTTTTTTTACGTCTGATAGCTGCCAGATCAAAATTTGTAATGTTGTACCCAGCTCCGGCGGCAATATCCAGTAATTCGTCAGACAGTGACTGCTTGCCTTTAGATTTCAGACATTCTGTTACCTTGTTCTTTAATTCCTCGTTATCTTTAACTTCTTCAATAAACTCTTTTAATGTCAGATCTTTCATTTATTTAAACTCCTGTTTTTATATATTGTTTTATTATGTTTACATAGCTTTATACGAGCAGTTATTTCTGTATGGCAATCATCACATTATCTTTTTTGGTATCCAGTTAAGATAATCTCCGGAGACAAGTGAATATTCTCTCCCCCGGTATTTTCCTTCTATAGAATCATGGAATCTTGTCTTGCCATGAACATGGGCATAGATGACCTGTGAGACATTATATGTAGCTGCGATCTTTGTAAAAACCGAATCCTTCTCCAGGATATTGGTTGGAGGATAATGGATGAACATGATGAATTTGTTATAACCATCTGCTTTTGCTTTTTCAAAAGAAGCGATCAGTCTCTTGGCTTCTCTTTCAACCAGTTTTTCCGCATGTTTTGCCTGTGATTCATCATAGCCGATGACCTTACCTTTTTTATCCAGATAGAAAGGTCCTTCAAAACTATATCCTTTGGAAGCTACCAGAGCATAATCACCATAGGTCTCATATCCTCCCTGCAGAAAGATGAGATCAGGATTAAACTGTTCATTAAGTTTACTGGTCTTGTTTACTTCCCAGAACATATCATGATTTCCTCTGGTCAGGATCTTTCTTCCCGGCAGGCTTCTGATGTATTCAAAATCTTTCTCGCATTGAGAAAGGTCTTTGCCCCAGCTATGGTCTCCTACCAATACCAAAGTATCGTCATCTTCCAACAGTCTGCGACAGTTTTCTTTGAATTTTTCTTCGTGATCGATCCAGAGCGGATCCTTCAGTTGAGCTTTTGCTTTAAGCTCAGACTGATAGTGCAGATGCAGATCACCTATAGCATACAGACTCATACTTAAATTATTACTTTTGTATAACGTTTCCTATATTATACCTTAGTGAAAGTTTAATGTAATAATCTGACCATATTTCAGATGAATTATAATTAAAGAAAGAAACAATTATTTGGAGGTCCATATGGCAAAAGTATTGATCGTTGTCGACATGCAGAATGATTTTATTGATGGTTCTTTAGGAACAAAAGAAGCTGTAGCTATCGTTGACAGAGTGGCTGAGGAGATTTCTAAGGATTATGATTTTATTTTCTGTACCCGTGATACTCATAATGATGATTATCTTTCCAGTAACGAAGGAAAACATTTACCTGTTAAACATTGCATAAAAGGCTCTGATGGCTGGAAGCTCTGCAAGAAGGTTCAAGATGCTTTGACTGAAAAGAACGAAGATGAATATATGATCATTGATAAGCCAGTCTTTGGCAGTGAAAAACTGGTTGATCTCTTGCGTGAATATGACAGGGTATCACCAATCTCAAGCATTACACTGATCGGCCTTTGTACGGATATCTGTGTGGTTTCCAACGCTTTGTTGGTAAAGACCGCTTTCCCAGAGATCGAGATAAGCGTTTTAAAAGATTGTTGTGCCGGAGTGAGTGTTGAATCTCACGAAGCAGCCTTGCAGACAATGAAGATGTGTCAGATAGAAGTTATATAAAGAAAGATCATATTTAACTTAGATTTAGAATGTTATAATTATGACAACATAAACAAACAGATCATACAGACTTTAATAAATGATATTGGTTTCCCTTTGTTTTCGCAAGGTCACCAATGATTCAGGCCACAAATGCCTTGATAGATTCGAGTCTGAAGATTTGTCTTTGTCTCCTTCACACACCACCTCACGATGATGCATTAGACTAGACTTTCCATGTGACTGTATTCTTCATGGACTGATATTTCAATCAGCTAGGATAGTACGACTGCCCGTCGTACGAAAACGAGATCTATTCTAAAGATCTCAAGTGTTGGCCAGATATGCGCAGAAACAAAAACGCTACCAGTCATATTACCGGTTACTGTTCGGGTGCCCCTGGAATTGGAATCAATGCATTGAACCTTAAATATGATGGAGCAGATCAGATCATAAACAAAACAATTGACAGTATCAACAACGAACAGTTGTTGTATAAGGATATCCTTTGTTGTGGAAACAGTTCGGTTGTTGAATTCTTTATACAGGCAGGTATGTATGAAGAGGCACGCAAAAGAATGTCACTCATGATTCAAAGAGCTGACATAAATGGCTATTTTAATTTATTCAACGAAAGACTTAGATACGTCTATTCTTCGTCGCTTTTTTATGGTGTTACAGGTATTGCCTATACAATGCTCAGGATCTTAGATCCTGAAAACATTGAAAGTGTACTGCTTTAGTTATTCCTGTCCTCTGTACATCCAGAAATAGCCTGATACTTCTTCTGATAACCAGATTTCACCAGTAGTATATTCTCTTCCTTCATAGGCAAAATAGTTATCTATGACAATGATTGCGTTGTTTCCGGAAAACTTCAAAGTTCCATTATCTTCAAAACCACCTTCAAATACTTCATATCCTACTTCAGCATCACTTTCTTCCCACATCTCATAGCCATTATGGGCAAGTCTAGGATGAAGCGTTATCAACAACAGTTCCCTGTTATAGTCGATTTCAAAATCCGCATAACCGATTTCACAGAAGCGAGAGAAATTTGGTGGCAGATTATAAAGATCGATATTGTATTTCCACTCACCCTCCATTTCTCTGACAATCGGATATACAGCGCCCTCAGGTATTGCGTTCAGGAAGTATTTGAATTCATCAAAGTTTTCAAATCTCAGATCTGTGACGTTGAACGGATAACGCGTATATAGCTCTGGATCTGTTTCTGCTGCAGGTTCTATATTAAGTCCCCTGGAAACTGTTTGACTTTCCTTTTTTAAAGTGTCATCAAACTTTGTTACTTCTTCGATTTTCTCCTGCTCGCTATTATTATTTGGTGTGCTAGCCGCTTGGTTTGTGCTACATCCGCTTATCATCATTAATATCAGAATACAGATAAATAGTTTTTTCATTTTCACTCCTTTTCAAATGTCACGTTGAAGTAGTGTCCTTCTTCAACAAACAGTAGAGGTATCTTGTCTTCAGTTACGACATTTAACCCTACACTTCCGCTTGATCCATCATCAGCCGCAATTCCAACTGTAAAGACTCTGTCATATTCCTTGCCATGATCATCAAGCTTAATTTCCAGTTCATGGGCGGCATCATATCTGATCGGAAAACTGCCGTTTGGTGGAAGTAGACCAGATAGGAATACATAGGTACCGGTATATTCTCCTTCTTCCAGTTCAAACAGTCTTGCCAGATCGGTTTGCAGATCGATCGTGATACTTTTGCCATCACCATTGAATGTCATTACACCGTATTCAGAAACAAATACACCATTATGAGCTTCTGGTACCGGCCCATCCGGTTCTTTAGGATAATTACCAGGATTTACATTCTGACCGCACGATGTCAGAAATATTACTATCAGTAAGATAAGTATCGCTTTAATTCTTTTCATAATCTTTTCCTTTCAAACTTCTTCTTAATAAGATTCAGCTGTCGCGTTTTCACAACGCTCAGTTATAAACTCATAGACAAAATCAAAATCTTCATCATTTACGTATACCTGGTTATTTATAAACCTGCTTTTTAAGATGATCAGGTTCTTTGCCTTATATGCCTTTATCTTTCTTACATCAACAAATCTTGAATATAAAGAACTACCTGTTGATGATAATAAACCTGCGGCAGTAGTTGTCCGGTTTTTTCCTGCTACGCCGACAAACACCGTAAGCAGATCAAGTGCGTTTGCTTTATCAGTTTTGATCTGAATGTGATCGATACCGTTATCATCCATTTCAAACAGCACCGTATACATTCCGTTATTGGCTTTAATGACGATATAGTATGCCGGGATCGATAGTACCAACATAATTCCCAGACACAGAAGACTAACTCCAAACATTTCTAAAATATTCTGACTTCCTTCTTTCAGAATCAGACTTATCAGTATATTGATGATAAAGAAGATTAATGCACCAATACACAAGACTTTCCACACTTCAAAAAGCAGAAAGAAACTTTTCTTCATTGGTAGTTCATAGATCCAGTGATATCTGTTGTTGGTATCTTTAAGAATGTTTGGTTCTGACATGTGATTTCCTTTCTTTTCTTAACGCAAAAGAAATGATCAAATATCATCTGCTTAGTCATATATTGTGTGTTTTATCTTCTACAAAGAGAAGACTATATACCAAAATGAATACTGAATTATTGGTGATAAATGTATTCCTGATTTAATTATATAATAGTATTCTTCCTTGGATAGTATAGTTTTACCTGTCCTTTATATGTTAGTTGATATAACAATTTCATCATATGCGATAATTTACTTAATAGGAGGAGACTTGTCATGAGTAAGATTTCTGTTGATGAAAATGGTAAATATGTCTGGGAATACCACATGGATATGAACACTAATCGCAATATCTTCCAGCTTGTCATGAAGATCATTACTTTTATATATGTTTTTGTGATGATCGTAATGCTGGGAATTGTTGTAATGACACGCTCTTTTAATGCTGAAAACATCATGTGGTTATTGAAGATCATCATTCCGATCTTTCTTTTTGTTTATCTTCTTACCTATGTCTCCTATCGTTTATATATAAAAAGTCTTGGGGGAGTCTATCACGTCCGTTTTGAGATGGATGAAAATGGAATTAAACATATTCCTTTAGAAAAAGAAAGACAATACAATCGCGATATTGGAAAGGCTTCTTTACTTATTGGCGCCCTTACTAAAAATCTTGGTCTGCTTGGTACAGGAATGTATGTCTCTACATTAGAAGAAGTTTATTCGGAATTCAGTAAAGTTGTCGGCATTAAAGCTGATCGAAAACACGATCTGATCTATGTGAATTATGTAACGCTATATAATCAGGTCTACGCTGAACCTGATGATTATGATTTTGTCTTAAATTATATTTCTGATCATTGTCCTAAGGCCAAAGTCAGCGAGAAATGATGTAGTCTGTTTCAATCAGGTTGATCAGATGTTCACCAACTCTTTTAACATCATTACAGATCTTCAGATACTCACCACTGTTATTCGGGGTGAGTTCTTTTTCATTAAGTCTCTTGATATATTTATTGACCATTGCGTTTGATAAGGCCTGAATATTGCTTCTGATATCTTTAATTGGTTTATTGATCTTGTGTTTATCGTTTTTATAAGAATCGATTACTTCAAGATAAAGGCTGTTAGTAAGTTTTCTCATCATTTCAATTTCATTGAGAATGATGTTGTTGAATTTTTCATTTCCCAGGTTATTCGCATATGAGGCAAGGTTCTTGGCATAATCACCAATTCTTTCTAAATCAGCGATCGTTTTATAGGTTGATGAAAGATAGCTGTTATCCTTCTTGTTCAGCTTCTTGCTTTGACCAAGCTTCATTATCAGTTCGACCAGTTCCTTGTTAAGGAAGTTCAGTTCAGCTTCGTTGTCATTCAGTTCTTCCTGTCTGGTGAATTCCAAAGTTCTGATCATATCGATTGCAACATTGAAATTCTGCATAGCTATGTTTGCCATGTTTATTATTTCCTGTTTGACCTGCTCAACCGCAACCGAAGGTGTACTTAAGATGTTTTCATCAACATAGTAGAATTTTTCTTTCTTATCTTCCGGTTCCTCATCTTTAATGAGTCTTTCGGTCAGAGCTACCAGTTTTTCTGTCAGTGGTAAAACAATCAGAACTGAAGCGATGTTAAAGAAGGTGTGGAACATTGCCAATTGAGTATGAGGATATCCCGGGAACATCCTTTCAAAAAGAATTCCAAAGGATAAGCTATTTCCTGTTAGTAATTTCATTATCAGATCAATGATATATACCAGCACAACACCACCGATATTAAATATCAGCTGCATCAGTGAGGTTCGTCTGGCGTTTACACCATCTGACTTCATAGCTGCCAACATACCAGTAAGACATGTACCGATGTTTGCACCAAGGGTCAGATAGATACCCTGTGAGATATTGATCAGTCCGACCGCAACCATCGAAATAGAAATGGAAGTTATGGCGGTTGAACTTTGAATCAGTGCTGTAAGGATTGCGCCAAAGATGATCAGCA
>CAMNFQ010000041.1 GCA_946537295.1 uncultured Bacillota bacterium | reverse complement strand
CATATTATTTCATATCTTTTAAGAAAGCCTTGTATGCACGATATGCTTCATAGATATCCGCTTTAGAAGCTGTTTCATATGGTGCGTGCATATTCTGAACAGGAATGCCTGCATCAATGACGTCCATGTTTTTGTTGGCCAGGACATAGGCGATTGTTCCTCCACCACCCTGATCAACTCTTCCAAGTTCAGAGAACTGGAAGCTGACTTTGTTTCTGTCCATGACATCTCTGATCTTGGCAACATATTCAGCTGGCGCATCACTTGAACCGGACTTGCCTCCTGAACCGGTAAACTTGTTGAAGGAAATACCTTTACCAAAGAAAGCGGCATTCTTAGCTTCGTTTACACCTGGATAGTTTGGATCAAAGGCAGCTGAAACATCAGATGAAAGCATTCTGGAATTCTCTAAGGCATGACGTAATTTCAGATCGTTGTAGTTGCCTTGTAAGTTGAGAAGTTCTGCTACAGTATTTTCAAAGAAAGCTGATTCAGCTCCTGTTGAACCGATTGAGCCGATCTCTTCTTTATCTGTCAGAATACATACTGAAGTTCTTTCTGGTTTTTCTGATTCCAGTAAGGCAGCTAATGAAGTATATGCACAGATACGATCATCATGACCATAGCCCATTACCATACTTCTGTCTAAACCGAGGTCTCTGGCTTTTCCAGCAGGTACGAGTTCCAGCTCAGCTGAGATAAAGTCATCTTCTTCAATATCATATTCCTTCTTAAGGATATCAAGCAGATTCTTCTTGACCAGATCCTTTTCATCTTTCTTGCCTTTGGCAGGAATTGAACCGGCTAAAGCATTGAGGTCTTCACCTTCAACGACTTTAGAACCAGTCTTAGACATCTGATCTCTAGCCAGATGAATAAGCAGATCAGAGATCTCAATGATTGGATCAGATTCCTTTTCACCAATGCAGATCTTTATCTTACTGCCATCTTTCTTACAAACAACGCCATGGATCGCTAAAGGTCTTGCTACCCACTGGTATTTCTTGATACCGCCATAATAATGAGTATCCATCAGAACCAGACCATTATCTTCATATAAAGGATTCTGTTTGAGATCGATCCTTGGAGAATCAATATGAGCTCCTAGGATATTCATTCCCTGTTCAATTGGTTTTTTACCTATTACATATAAGGCAAGTGATTTACCTCTATTATTGAAATAGATCTTATCACCAGCCTTGATCTTACGGGAAGCAGAAAACTCTTTAAAACCGGCTTTTTTAGCTCTGGCAATTGTTTCATCAACAGCTTCTCTTTCAGTCTTGGCGCTATTCAGAAATTTTTTATAGTCTTCTGAAAGATCCATTACTTTTGAAAGTGTGCTTTTATCATACTTTTCCCATGCAGTTGTCATTTTTATACCTTCTTTCTAATCAACATTACTAGTTTAGCAGATTTTACCTGGAGTCTCTAAACAAATGCTTCTTTCAGACAAGAAATAAAGAAAGAACATTGCGCAGATTATCAAAGGCATGATCGGTATCGGTGATACCAAAGACTGATGATATTCCAATGATATCAAGATTATTTTTAACAGCCAAGATCAGAGAAATAAGATCATCTGCTCCTCCATCAGAATCGATCCATAACGGATTCATCAGGACAGGATCTCCTGGTATACTCTTAAAACATTCTTATAGAAGATCTTTTCAATCTCTTCTTCAGTGAAGTATTTCTGTAATTCGTGATAGAGAAGCTGCATACCTGAAGCATCTTTGATCTCCAGCTCATTTCCTATTCCATCAAAATCTGAACCAAGGCCAATACAGTCTATACCACCAACTTTTGCGATATATCTGATATGTTCGACCATTTTTTCGACCATCGTTATTTTATCGTTTTCATCATCAATGAATTTTGAACAATAGTTTAATCCGGTAACCCCACCTCTTTGAGCTAATCTGATGATCATATCATCTGATAGATTTCTGGCGACTGGAGCGATCTTACGGGCATTGGAGTGGGAAGCCACAAATGGTTTACTGGTATATTCCAGCACATCATAGAAGCCTTTATCAGAAAGATGAGAAACATCAACGATCATTCCAAGTTCTTCCATTCTTCTTACATATTTGATACCAAAATCGGTCAGACCATCCTTATCATTGATGTTATGTAACAATGCGTGATAATTATCCTTTTCATAGCTGAAATTAGGATAGCCGATACCATTTGGATAATTCCAGGTCAAGGTAATCATTCTTACCCCAAGATCATAGAAAGACTTAAGATTAGAAAGATCGTTATCAATGACGCTTCCCTCTTCCAAGGTAAGTAATGCGCTCATACATCCCTGTGCTTCATTTTTACTGATATCATCAAATTTATATACCGGTCTGATCAGATCCTTGTTTTCCTCAAGCTGTTCATAATAGTAATCAATAACATTTCTGGTAAATACGGAATCTTGTTTTCTGATATCAGTAAAGATCGCAAAATTTTGCAGAAGACAATCACCTTTCTTCATCTTTTCCAGATCGTTATGAAAATGGTTTTTTCTTAATGAAGCTTTTTCTTCGTAGATACAGGTAGCTGTATCACAATGCATATCGACATATTTCATAGTTAGATTTATATTTTATCCTTTCTTTAAGATTAGTGTATCTTGATTAAGAAAAGATATGATGTGATCATCATATCTGATTCTTTTTGAAACAATATAATTGTAGAGCTAATTAATAGCCTGAAGCTTTTAAGGCGATTTTGATCATATCGATCAGTCGGCTACGTCTTTCTTCTGAACTTGTCTCAACATGGGTGATGATGTTGTCAGAAACGGTCAGAATACATGCGGCATTCTTTTGCAAGACCTTGGCAGTTGCGAACAGACCATAGGCTTCCATTTCAGCAGCAAGAATATTGTTTTCTTTTACGACCTTTTCTACATGATCAAGCACATTATCTTCATAGTAGAAGACATCAGATGATATGATCATTCCTTCATGCACTCTGATGCCCAGTTCATCTGCGGCTTTACGCAGATTCTGATTGAGTCTGGCATCAGGATACTGGACCTTGCTGTCATCATTGAATTTACATTTGGCATAGGATGATTCCGAATATGCTGAAGAAGCTATGATCGTTTCATAAACACCAAGACTTTCAGAATAGGAACCGCATGATCCGATTCTGATAATATTTTCAACGCCATAGAAACTGTATAATTCATGAGCATAAAGTGAGATTGATGGTATACCCATACCTGATCCCATGATCGATACCGGTTTCCCTTCATACTGGCCAGTAAAACCGAACATGTTTCTTATTGTATTGAATCTGACATAATTATCTAAAAACTTTTCAGCGATGAATTGTGCCCTTAATGGATCACCAGGCATCAGTACCGTCTTTGCAATTGCCCCTTTTTCAGCTTCGATATGAGGTGTTGCCATATTATATTTCCTCCTGTTTTCTAATTGAATTATAACATAGAAAAAAGGAGCGCTTATTTCTGCTCCTTATATCTGTTGATTATCAGTTCATATCTGTCGATTACATCATCTATGATCTCATCCCAGGCTACCGGAATCGTATCCTTGGCCTGCAGACCGATCTTTCTTGTCTTAGGAAGATCAGATAATGCGGATTTGGCGACACGATAGATACTTTCGGAATTGTCTTCGCAATAAAAACCGTTGACGCCATCATCGATACCTTCTGCTGAACTTGAACCTCCAGTTACGATTGATGGGGTTCCGGCATTTGCTGCTTCCCTGACGACCATTGGACCATTATCATAAAGTGATGGGAAGACAAACAGATCAGCCAGCATATATAAGCCAGAAAGCAGATCTTCTCTTAAGATATGACCAACCACATGAGTGATATCATCGATTCCCAGTTCCTTGATCTTGGCATTAATTTCATCTTCATGAGGACCTTTTCCTGCCATGATCAGATTGAATTTAACACCGTCTTTTTTTAACATCGCTGCTGCTTCCAGAATCTTGAGGATATTCTTTTTCCAGTTCATCTGGCCAACATACAGCAGACAAGGATCATCATTGATGCCGAAATGCTCTTTGGCAAGTCCTGCCCATGATGGATCAAGTTCCTTGATCATCATACCGTTAGGCATTACTTCAACATGGCCTTTATAGCCATAGGATTTTAATGTTTCAGCAGAGCTTTCTGATACGGCCCAGACTTCATCGCAATGATCATAGAATCTGACGATCATATCAGTTCCCAGTTCTGCCATATATCTGGAACCTGTTATCTGAAGAAAATCATCATAATACTTGGAATGGAAAGTTCCGATTAAAGGAATATTCCTGTCTTTTGCGTATTTGATTCCTTCATTTCCTGCAATAAAAGGTGTATGAACATGAACGATGTCAAAGTCAGTCATCTTTAATCTGGCGTTATAGTGCAAGTCAAAGGCAGGCATACCAGCATCATATTGCGGTAAAAGCGGAAGTGAACGTGAATAGTAATCTATGATTTCAAAAGGAAATCTGCCACGATATCCAAATTTATCTAATGGAACTACTGCTGTACACTCATAACCTTTTTTGGCAATCGTTTCACAATAGTTATAGACAACTCTTCCTACACCATCAACAATCGGCAGAAAAGAATCCGAAAATTCACCAATCTTCATAAGCTAATCCAATACCTCTCTATCATCGTATCTTCTGGTGGATAAGAGATCTTTCCCTCAAATACCCCACCATTATTCATTATAACCTTTCGAGAACCTTCATTATCTTCTTTACAGGTTATTAATACTTTCTGTAGACCAAATTTCTCCTTGCATAGTTTTAAGGCATCCTTCAGCATGTTGCTGGCAACACCATTTTTTCTTCTGGATGGTTTTACGCTATAGCCGATATGCCCTCCGTATTTCTTCAGATAAGGATGATCTAAAGCCTCGGGTCTGATATTGATCATTCCTACGACCTCATCACCATCAAGATAGACATATTCAAAACCAAGGGAGTAGCCAGGTGGAACACTCTCTTTCTTTTCAAACAGTTTCAGATTAAGATGCCATTTCTTCATATCTTCATACTGTTCCAAAGAAGAACAGCCGTCCAGTCTGTCCCCGCTTTGTAACATCTGATTACGATAATCCATAATGGAATCGTAATGTTCTTTTCTGATTTCGCTAAGGATATATCTGTTCACAATTTAATTATATACCTTGCGGAAAAAACGGCTTTAAGATAAAATAATAAAGCATATATAGGGGAGTAGTATAGCGGTAGTATACCGGTCTCCAAAACCGTTGGTGTGGGTTCAACCCCTACCTCCCCTGCCATTTAAAAATTAAGCATCGTCCTAAGGCGATGCTTTTTTATTATCCACAAAGCTGGCTGTTCCTGAAGATCCATAACCATAGACATCTTTATATCGATAGACAAAATAAGCACTAAAGAAGATCGTCAGTATTTCAGCACACAGGAAGGCATACCATACCGCATTAACTCCAAACAGTCTTGGTAAGATGATCGTTGCACTGTTTTGAAAAATAACGTTTTCCAGTATAGAAAGAAATAATGAGACCTTATGCCTGCCAAAGACATTGAGTATTTCTTGGACATAGACATTATAGCCAAAGAAGATCAATGACAAAGGATAGACCCTGAAACCATAGTTGACAAGATTTCTCAGATTATCAGAACCACTCTTGTTCAGATAAAGATCGATGATCAGATCCTTTCCAAAGAAAATGATCGCAAAGATAAACAGCATTAATACGCCAATCAAAACTACCGTCTGTCTGATTATGCGGGAAAGCTTCTTTGGATTTCTTTCACCAAAGGCATAACTGGCAATAGGAGAAGTTGAACCGATCAGGGCAAAGAATGAATTCATAAACATAAAAGTAACGTTAGCCACAATTGTATAGGCAGCAACGATCGTCTCTCCCCCGATCGAAAGCTGTACTCTGTTATTGATGTAGCTGCTTAAGGAAACAGCCAGTGATGTGACTGCCTGAATCCTGCCATATTTGATAACTTCCTTAAGTAATGGCCATACATCAGAAACCGGTTTAGTAAAACAGATCTCTCTTTGTTTATTACTGTAAAAAATGATCGCAAAGATGGTCAGTGTCAGATTACCAATCAGATTGGCATAAGCCGCTCCAACGATACCGATCCCGAGTCTTGCGATAAAAAGATAGTCAAAAAACAGCTGACAGAAGATATTGATACCAGAAGCATACATGGAATATTTTGGTTTTCCGGCAATCACATAGAAACTGTTGAAGATATAATTGACCAGGATAAGCGGTACATAGAATTTTGAAACGGTGAAGTATTCCTGAGCAAACGGGAGCAGAAGCTTAGTCTCACCAAGCATGATCAGAATCTCTTTGGAAAACAAAGCCAGGATGATTGTTAAGATACTGCCAATGCCAAAAGTCACAAGACTCATGGTCGTAAAATCACTTTTTGCTTCCTCATGAAGCTTCCTGCCCATGCGGTTAGAACATATTACAGAAATCGCTGAGACCATCATTCCGATCGCATCGACAAACATGAACCAAGGCATAGCAACTGAAAAAGCAGCAAGTGCATTAGCACCAAGATAGCGGGAAACAAACAACGAATCATCAAGGGTAGAAAGAAAAGACACCAGCAGTCTTGTGAGCACTGGTGGTGCTATAAACCTTGATAATTCCAGCATTGTGAATTCTTTTCCTATGGTACTGGTCTTGTTTTCTTCCATATTAAAGAATTCTATATTATGTTATATATTATGTCAAAAAAAGTAGAGCAAGCTCTACTTCAGTTTTTCGATCAGATCTTTCAGCAGATCGCCATTATATGATTCGATCTGTCCTTCATCAGCCTCGTTAGCAAGTTCCGGATCCATTGGAAGTCTTGCACAGACATCCAGTCCGTATTTTTCTGCTGAAGCCTTGGTCTCATCATTCTTATAGATATTGATCTCATGTCCGCACTGATCACATTTGACATAGGCCATATTTTCAACCAGACCTGCAACAGGCTTATTGACCTGTTTAGCCATATTGATAGCCTTTCCTACAACCATGGAAACCAGTTTTGATGGTGTTGTTACCATGACAAACTGATCAACCGGTATCTGCTGGATAACAGAGATCGCAATATCAGATGTTCCTGGAGGCATATCGATCAGAAGATAGTCCAGTTCTCCCCAATGTACTTCAGTATAGAACTGCTTGATGATTCCACCAAGAATAGGTCCTCGCCAAAGTACTGCATCATCTTCGTTTTCTAACATCATATTGATGGAAACGACTTTTACACCTAATGGTGATTCAGCTGGGAAAATACCTTTTTCATCGCCAAAAAGCTGTCCATGCATACCAAACATCTTTGGAATACTTGGTCCGGTTATATCAGCATCCATGATACCGACGCTATAACCTTTTCTGGCGAGTTCAATTGCCAGTAAGGCAGAAACCATTGATTTTCCTACGCCACCTTTACCGGATAAAACTCCGATAATCTTTTTTATGTTAGTATCTTCAGTTGGAACGACAGGTTCTGGTACTCGGGAAGCACAGTCCTGTGAACAACCGCTACAGTTATGATCACATTCAGCCATTTATAATTTCCTCCTGTTATATGATAACACAACGTATAATATTAATATGAAAATTGGCATCTCCGCATGTCTGTTAGGTCATAATGTGCGTTATGACGGTTCAAACAAAAGAAATGAAGAATTGCTTAAACTGCTGGAAAGACATGAGATCATTGCTGTATGTCCGGAAATAAGCAGTGGTTTTCCTGTACCTCATGAACCTTTAGAGATCAAAGGAAACAAAGTGATCGATCCTTCAGGTAATGATCTTAGTAACAAACTTCATGAAGGTTCATTGATCTGTCTAAACAAAATAAAAGAGTGTGATCTGCTGATCCTTAAAAGTAAATCACCATCCTGTGGCCATGGTTTTATCTATGATGGTTCTTTTAGTGGAAGACTGATTGAAGGTGAAGGTATTTTTACTTCAATGTGTCTACAGAATAATCTAAAGATCTATAGTGAAAATGATCTGGAAATACTTAAGACTATCCTTGCCTAGCAGAAAGGATATATTTTTCGATATAGTCAGCGCAACCGTCTTCATTATTTGTCTTATCGCTGATATCATCCGCATAGCTCTTGGTGATATCGGCACCATTGATCATACATACGCCTAATCCTGCTGTTTCAAGCAGTTCATTGTCATTGTACATATCTCCAAAAGCTGCAACTTCTTGAAGTTCTATATTGTTAGCTGCGCAATATTTTCTTAAAGCTGCACCTTTATTAGCTTGCGCATGAACAAATTCCATCATCGTTGTCTGAGTCTTACATGAACGATAGTGCTCATTGGATATTTCTGTGGCAAGAGGTTCAATCTTTTTCATCACTTCTTCACTTACCCTGAACATGACTTTTGAACAAGGCTTTTGCCACATCTCTGAAAGATCCTTGACGATATAATTATCCATTTTGGTTCGCTTCTTGGAATTTACAGCCATTTCATCTTCATATCTAAGCATTCTTCTGCCGTTTGAATAAATGGAACAGTTCAGATCAGGATACTTGTCCAACATCTTGGTGATGATGTCTCTGATATCATCACATGACAGTTCATAAAGCCGATGAGTCTTATTCTCTTTAAGATCAAAGTATTCTGAACCATTTAATCCGATCACGATATCAAAATCAAAAGAAAGGCCCCACTCATCTTTCAGGCTTCTGAGCTGTTCTACCCCTCTTCCTGAGGCCAGCCCAAACATGATGCCACTTTGGTGGAGTCTTTCTATTACTTGTAAAGTATATTGAGATGGATAGATGGTACCATCACGTGTCAGAGTACCATCGATATCACATACGATAAGCCTGATCTTATTCAAACAGGTTCTCATTTTCCTCGTTATTCTTGGAATATTCCGGAAGATCAGGAAGTTCCTTGAGTGTATAAAGTTTGAAGGAATCCATGAATTCTTCTGTTACTTCATATAGAATTGGTCTTCCTACTGCATCGGAGCGGCCGGCTTCTCTGATCAGATTTCTGGCCTGCAGTTTTCTTAACATCACTTCAGCACTTACACCACGAAGTTCTTCTATTTCAACTCTGGTGATCGGCTGCTTATAGGCAATGATTGCGAGCGTTTCAAGAGCAGCTTGGGAAAGCGTATTTGGCTTGGTTGCACCAAAAAGCTCCTGAGCATAAGGGAAGACATCTTTCTTGGTGATGAATTTATAGACAGAACCATACCCTACTAATTCAATACCATATAGTTCTGAAGCATATTTCTTCTGAATGTTGCTGAGGATCGTCTTAGTATCTTCAAGTGACTTGTCGATCGCTACAGCAAGCTGTTCAACCTTGGCACCATCTTCTCCTACAACATAAAGAAGTCCTTCAACGATGGCTTCAATATTGCCAGGCTGTTCAACATCAACTCTATCAGTTACTTCATCTTCTTTATTTTCATCTGCTTCTTTTGTATCTTCTTCGTTTTCTTCAACAGCTTGTTCGTTGTTTTCGGCGGTTTCTTCTGCAGTTTCTGTCAGTTCCGATTCTGCAGTTTCTTCTGTCATATTCTCTTGTGTATCGTTTAATTCTTCTTCTTCAACAGGTACTTCTTCTATTATCTGTTCATCATTCATTGTTGCTACCTCTACTAAACCAAATGCTTTCATTATCATCGATCGTAAAAGTCAGATAATGATCCTTTGCCATATCCAATATGGCAATAAATGTAATTACATATTCATGAAGATTATCACAATCTTCGATCAGTGTTTCAAAACTGAACGTTTCCGGAAGATCTTTCAGTCTCGCCTTTATCTGTAAGATTCTGTCTTCAGGTGATAATTCCTTCTGAGTAAACTTGATATCCAAAGGCCTCGATAGTTGTAATCTTCTTAAGACCTTATTCATAGCTTTGAGCAGATCGTATGGATCACCTTCGATCTTCTGATCAGGATCATTTCGATGTTTTATGATCTCATCAAAAGAGACTGGTTTTGAAAGCTGATCTTGCCTTTCAACATAGGAATCATATAAGGACTTTGATACTTCCTTGTATTTCTGGTATTCCAGTAATCTTCTGACCAGTTTATCCTTTGGATCTTCCAGATCTTCATCCTCTTCATTTTCCTTCTTAGGCAGAAGTTTCTTGGATTTATACTCGATCAAAGTGGCCAATTCAACCAGATATTCACTTTCAACTTCCAGCTGAAGCTCTTCCATCGTATGCAGATAATTGATATATTGATCCGTAAGAACTTCCATATCCAGATCAAAAATATCCAGCTGCTGTTCATGGATAAGATGGAGCATCAGATCTAACGGACCTTCAAATTTAAGTGTTTCTACCTCAAAACCCATACATAGTATTATAGCATTAAAACTATGTTATTATTGAGGAGAGGTTAAAAATATGAGAATAGGTATTTCCAATGATCATTCAGCTGTTGAACTCAAAAACAGTATTGTAAAACATCTCCAGGATAAAGGCTATGAAGTTGTGAATTTTGGTACAGATTCAAACGAACCATTTGATTATCCTGAAGCAGCCAGTGTATTATGCAAAGCTATTCAAAACAGCAGAGTTGACCTGGGGATAGCGATATGTGGTACAGGGGTAGGAATCTCCATTGCCTGCAACAAGCACAAAGGAATCAGAGCCTGCTGCTGTTCAGAAGCAACATCTGCCAGACTAACCAGGGAACATAACAACGCAAATGTGATCTGTTTTGGAGCCAGGATCATTTCTAATGAACTGGCCTATGACATCGTTGATACCTTTATAAATACTCCTTTCTCAAATGGTGAAAGGCATATCAGAAGGATCAATAAGATCTCTGAAATTGAAAACAACGAATAAAGCAGGAATAATCCTGCTTTTCTAATAAATAAATTTTAATGTTTTGATCAGTCAATCAGCTTAAAATGCCTTAAGGCATTGGCGATACCATCTTCATCAATATCGGTAGTAACATAATCGGCAACTTTTTTCAGTTCGTCTTTGCCATTGCCCATTGCTACACCTGTTCCAACATATTGAAGCATAGTGAGGTCATTATCACTATCACCAAACGCCATAGCCTGCGGACGGCTAAGATTTTGATGTTCCAGATACTTTCTTATTCCTGCATCCTTGCCACCGGTTTTAGCAATGATATCCAGACCTGTTTCGTGCCAACTTGTAATATTGCAATTATCCAGCATTTTCTCAAGTTTTTCTTTGATATCAGCATTCGCAAAAGTCAGACACTGATAGATGCTTTCACCCTTGTATTCACCTATATCAGGAATCGTTCCATTGGTATCAAGCTGTGTCCTGATAACAACATCATCAACAAAGTTGATATAACGGTTTTCTGCTCCAATCAGTACAAATGGGATCTTTCCAGCCTTGAAGATCGAAACCAGGATCTCAACTTCGCCCGGATCGATTTCATTTCCGGCAAACATCTTCTCATCCTTATCCAAACAGATATTTCCATTAAGTGTCAAATAAGCATCAAATTCGATGTCATTGATCGGCAGTTTGCGCATTTCTCTAAGGTCACGTCCTGTTGAGATGACACATTTTATGCCCTTTGATCGCAACTGTTTGATTGCTTCCTTAGCTGAATCTGGAACTTTATGAGTCTTGTATGAGAGAAGTGTTCCATCAATATCAAAGAAGACTACTTTGATATCAAGCTGTTTCTCTTCACTCTTTTTGATATCAAACATCTGATCAAAACCTGTCAGTTCAAAAACATCCATGATATCTCCGCTGACGTTAATAATCGAAAGCTTCTGATCAGGGCCCATTTTCTTTCTGACAGCTAAGAATACTCTCAAGCCAGAAGATGAAATGTATTCGCAATTTTTTAAATCAATCACCATATTCTGCTTTTCAGCAACTAATGGCAATATAGTATCTTTGAATGGCTGCGAACTGATCGTATCGATTCTTCCAAAAGGAGAGATGCAGATCTGATCATCATTTCTAACAATATCTATCTTTATTTCTTCATCCATAAATAATGCTCTATATCTATAATACCAATTTTTTCTAGCTTTAATGAGTCAAAAAGCCACAAAGTGGCTTTTTGCTTATTAATTTAATACAAAATGCCTATCAGATCTCGATCAGTTCGTATTCCTTGCTGCCATAACCTTCTTCAGCAGCAACATCGATTGTGACCTGACCATGACGTGAATTGACTCTTTCGAGGAATTCATCTCTTCCCGGATCATCTGATTTTATGATCAGATCCATGCAGGCTCTATCAAGCGCAACTGGATCAAGTGATGAGAGGATACCGATATCCTTCATACAAGGTGCAGCAGCATTGCCATCACAATCACAGTCAACTGAAAGATTGACCATACAGTTGATATAAGCGGCATTGCCTTTGAAATAATCGACCATTGATCCTGCCGCATCAGCCATACAGATCATGAAATCATCTTTTTCCACGGCAATATTCCAACAGGTATACTGATTCTTATCTTTACCGCCTGAATGGATCAGGGCCTTACCAGCGGTAGAAGCACAACCGATCGAAAGCTGTTTTAAGGCACCGCCGTATCCACCCATGGCGTGTCCTTTAAAGTGTGATATTACAAGTAATGAGTCATAGTTAGCCCAGTTCTTACCGATATAGTTTTCTTTTAAAGTTCTGCCATTTTTGATCGGTAATACGATATCTGGTCCTTCGGCATCCAGAAGATCAAAATCAAAATATTCATCCCAATGATGTTCATGGATCAGATGAAGATGTTTCTCTGTAGTATTTCTTGCACCATCATAAGCTGTATTACATTCAACTACCGTTCCCTTGACATATTCAACCATTGGCTTGACAAATTCAGGTCTGAGATAGTTTCTGTTGCCCTGTTCACCAGAATGAAGCTTTACTGCAACCTTACCTGGAAGCTCTTTTCCCAAGGCCTTATACATCTCAACAACCTTGTCAGATGTGATAGTCTTAGTAAAAAAAACTTTTGCTTTTTCCATTGTTTATTCTCTCCTTGTATATCTTTATTTTAATATATTTTCTTGCGCTTTGTCCTATTGCATAAATGGTGTTTTTATGTTATTATTTTTAAGCGTTCACTAGTTGGGGAACGTAAGTAATAGCCTGTGGAGAGGTAGCGAAGTGGCTAAACGCGGCTGACTGTAAATCAGCTC
>CAMNFQ010000040.1 GCA_946537295.1 uncultured Bacillota bacterium | reverse complement strand
CATATTTCTTATTATAATATAAGTATGCTTACAGAAAATATGTCACTTAAAAAAATGCTGGACTTTAAACCTAGCGATATGGATATGGCTATGCTTCCGCTTGATATCGTTGTTTATATTAAAGTCAGTGTTGTTTCAACTGAAAGAAATGACAATTATGATTTCATCAGATATCTTTTCACAAATGAAGAGATCTCTGATTATTTCAAACAGATCAAGGATACTGTCTTCTATGATTTTGATGGCAGAAATACCGATGGTAAAAAATTCATCACTATCTTCGAACTGTATTCACTCTACAATTTTGATAATATATCTTCTTTCCTGAAAGAAATAATGGAAAGCTATACTCATGAAGCTGATGTCCTGATCGACTTGTATACTCACGATTCCAGAGAGTATCGCCTTTCAAATCTGGATGGTATCGTAAAACTTGAAGAAATCACAAAAAACAATGCTGCTTAGCATTGTTTTTTAACTGTAATCATTCTTAGTTTTCTTTCTTATCGAAGGATGTGATGATAGGATTTTCTTTACACCATATGGATGAGCGAATGCTATCTGTAAGACACCTGAACTGTTTCCAATCACAACACCTTCTCCATATATCTTATGGATGACCGTATCACCATTTCGATATACATCATCCGAAGGTTTATCTTTTCTTTTTTCTCTTACAACTATGTCCTCATCAAAAATCGTTGATTTTGAAAGACTTGGTTTTTCATCAACGTTATCAATATAGGCAGCATCGATCTCTTTGATAAAACGCGAAGGAAGTTTTGCGGACTGGATAACATATGAGAAACTGTTTGATTCAGTAAGATAGAGAAGCTTCTTCGCTCTGGTATAGGCGACATAAGCCAGTCTTCTTTCCTCTTCGATACCTTTCTGTCCTTCCAGCATCGTCTTTTCTGATGGGAAGATTCCTTCAGAGAGACCAATGACAAATACCACATCAAATTCCAGACCTTTAGCGGAATGAATGGTACACAGATTGACGGCATCTTTTACATCCTCAGATGCTCTATCGGTATATAAAGCGATCATCTGCAGATATTCATCAAGTGATGAATCAGGATAATCTTCCGAGTACTGTTTGATATCATCAAGAAGTGATTTGACGTTTTCCAGTCTTTCTGTTTCGCCATCTTTTTCTAACATGGTACGGTAGCCTGAATCATCAAGTACTTCCTGTAACAGGATCTCAAGATCTACCCTTTGCATATCATCTCGCCATTTTTCCACCATTCTGACAAAGCCATCAAACGTTTCCCTGTTTTTAGGATACAGACCATGTTTGATTATTTCATACATGCTCATATCACGTTCTTTAGCCATGGCTTGAATTGCTTCAATTGTTTTTGGTCCGATACTTCTGCGTGGTGTATTGATGATTCTGATAAAAGCCAGATCATCTCCTCTGGTGATCATTCTTAAATACGAAAGGATATCTTTTACTTCCATACGTTCATAGAATCTTAATCCACCATAGATTACATAATTAATTCTGTTTTCGATCAGGACTTTTTCAACTTCACGTGAAAGATAGTTGGCTCTATACAATACCGCCATATCTGAGTAGTTATAGCCATCATTATGAAGTTTAGCAATCTGATTGGCAACATAATTGGCTTCGGAAAGTTCTGACATACAGGTCTTGTGAATGATCTTGCTTCCATCACCATTTTTGGAATAAAG
Source organism: uncultured Bacillota bacterium (assembly GCA_946537295.1). GTDB lineage: Bacteria > Bacillota_I > Bacilli_A > Erysipelotrichales > Erysipelotrichaceae > Colivicinus. The sequence continues at coordinate 11,681 of CAMNFQ010000040.1, read as the reverse complement.
TTCCTTATCCAGACGGGCTTTATTATTTCTGATTACGGAGTTTGCGCCTGAAAGAATATTATTTGTTGAACGATAATTCTGGTTAAGGACAATTGTCTTGAGATCCTTATAATCCTTATCCATATTCACAATGATATTTACATCAGCACCTCTCCAGGTAAAGATCGTCTGATCAGGGTCTCCTACAACGTAGAGATTCTCGTGAACGGTTGCAAGCATCTTGATAAGTTTATACTGTTCCTTATCAACATCCTGGAATTCATCGACATGAATATAATGGAATCTTGATGACCACTTTTCCAGAATAGCTGGGAAAAGCTGGAACAATCTTGTTGTAAAGAGAATTAGATCATCGAAATCCAAAGCATATAACTGTTTCAGACGACGATCATAGTATTCATATACCTTGGCCTTATTGACGATCCTTGGTTCTCCATAGGAAAACTCCATAGCCCTTTCAGGATCGACATTCATATATTTATTATCAGCGATATAATCCAATACACTTCCATATGGATATTCTTTTTTATCGATGCCTACTTCTTTATATGCTTCCTTAAGGATCTGTCTTTGATCATCAGCATCAATTACGGTAAAATTCTTCGGATAATTCAAAGCGGTAATATCTTCGGAAAGGATACGCATACAAAGAGAATGGATCGTTGAGATCCAACATCCTGTACCCTTATCACCTAACATATCATTGATTCTGTTTTTCATTTCTCTGGCTGCCTTATTGGTAAAAGTTATCGCCAGGATATGATATGGTTTTACATCTTTCTGTTCAATAAGATATGCAATGCGCATAGTCAAAACGCGGGTCTTGCCTGAGCCAGCCCCCGCGATAATGCGCAAGTGATTTGCTTCATCACTTACTGCCTGTTTCTGATTTTCATTTAACTGCGAATATTTGATCATTTTAATATTTCTGTGTCTTTGCCAGATAGTAGTTCTTATAGTTCAGATCATCTGTAACATCCTTGATAACTCTGATGTAATCAGGAATCTTTACATCCGAACCATCGAGTGGAACATCGACAGCCAGTACTCCTTTACTCTGATCGAAATCAAAGACATCTAATTTATAGAACATGCCATCGTTTATGAAGGAATAGCGCATCTTATCCAGAACATTCAGATCAGTATCAATCTGATTGAGATAATCATTGTATTGTTTTTCTGTCAGAATGCGATCTTTCTTGATACGTTCATTAGAAGACAGATAATTGGCTTCAGAGTAGCTGTACATCGTATCTGAATCTCTTTCTCTTCTTCTGATTCTTCTTTCATTGCCATTATCTGATTTAAGATAATGCTGAACGATATGCGATGTTGAATAGTTTGCTTCATTTTTGAAGCGCTCCAATATTGTATCATCAACTTCGATCAGATACTTATTGAATTTTTCCACAACGCCTTCACCCAGATATTCAAAGACTGATTGAATAGCCTTGATCATCTTTATTTCAAAAATAGTTTCATTGCCGATGATCACTCTGTTTGGATGAGTTTTCCAGGCTTCAAGAGCCATATCATCCATGGTTCTGGCCTCATCGATTGTCTCATATCTGGCTGCATTATTTGCGAAAGTATAGGCTTCTTCCTTTCCTTTTGCTGAAGTAACCAGATGAACTACCATATCATAACGCTCATTTATTTCTTCTGGAACCATATCAAATTCCTTCAGAATTTCTCTGAACGCTTCTTCACCAACATAGGCCATATCATCAAAGATACCGCGATCAATCAGAATTATTACTTTGTCACCGGAGATCTCCGTAGCAGCCTTGTAGCAGAGTTCTTCTTTTTTAAGCTGCAGTGCTACACAATACTTCTGAAATTCATACATACCTAAAGTTGCCGGAGATATGCCACCTGTGATCAGATCAGTAGCTGATTCATGATCAATAATGACACGATATCCTCTCTCCGCAAGAACCTGCTGAGCACGTGATGTGAAAGTAGTCTTTCCTGAACACGGACCACCTGTTAATACAATACGTTTAATGTCCTTCATATAAATCCCTCAGCTTTCTGTTTAATTTTGTATATATGTTTTCTCTGAACCATTTTTCACTGGACTTATCCACCGCCTCATCAAGATAAAACCAGCCTACATTACTGTTTTCATCTTCCTTGACAGACAAATTCTCATTCTCATCAGCTTCTAACAGATACGTTACATTAAGATGCAGATGGGTAGCTACATAGTTACCGTTTTTCATATGAGAATCGACACTTAGTATTTCAAGAGAAAAGATCTGATCACTTAATGGTTTGACATTTCTAACGCCAGATTCTTCTCTGACTTCTCTTAATGCCACCGCCAGGCAATCTTTATCACCATCACAATGGCCACCAAGCCATGACCATGAATTATAGATCTTATGATAGGCCATAAGGACCTTATCTCTGCTTTTATTTACGACCCAGGCTGAAGCTGTCATGTGCGCGAGTTCATTTTCCCGATCGAAGGCATTATCGTATCTGTCAAGAAAATCAAGAATAATCTTTTTATCTTTCTCTTCCTGAATGTTATAGGGCTGATAAGCCACGATCTGATCGTAAATATTCACATAACTATTTTACTACACACATGATAAAATTTATTTATGATTACAAGCCAAAATTTCAAAGATTATATCCTCTTAGATGCCGGAGATAAAGAAAAGCTGGAAAACTGGAAAGGTATCATTTTACGTCGTCCCGATCCGATGGCAATCTGGCCTAAAACCAGACCTGAATTATGGGAAAAGGCTGATGCCTGCTACCATCGTTCCAATAAAGGAGGAGGACATTGGGAGTTTAAAAAGAAACTGCCTGAATCATGGCTTGTGAATTATCGTGATCTGACTTTCAAGGTATCACCTACCAATTTTAAACATACTGGACTCTTTCCTGAACAGGCTGCCAACTGGGATTTTATTACTGAAAAAATATCACAAAGAAAAAATGTCAGGATATTAAATCTGTTTGCCTATACCGGAGCTGCTTCCATGGCTGCATCTGCTGCTGGGGCTGAAGAAGTTGTCCACCTCGATGCTTCTAAAGGCATCAATGAATGGGCCAAGGAAAACATGAAACTTTCTTCTTTAGAGAAGAATACAATAAGGTTTATTGTTGATGATGCTTTAAAATTCACTTCAAGAGAAATCAGAAGAGGAAGAAAATATGACGGGATCATTATGGATCCACCTTCCTATGGCAGAGGCCCGGATAATGAGCTGTTCCGTTTTGAAGATAAGATCAATCCATTAATCGAAAACTGTCTGGAACTCTTAAGTGATGATCCACTATTTTTCATCATAAATACCTATACTACCGGTTATTCATCAACTGTTATGTACAATACTTTGGACATTGCACGTAAACTTAGAAATATTGCCGGTAAGGTCGAAGCCGATGAAATCGGAATACAGATAACTGATTCCCAATATATACTTCCATGCGGACAGACAACCAGGTGGTATAAGTGAAAATAATATATGAAGACAATCATCTTCTGGTTGTAGAAAAACCGGAAAATGTACCAATGCAGGAAGATTCATCAAAAGATAAAGATCTTTTGAATATGGCCAAAGCATATATTAAGGAAAAATACCAGAAGCCAGGAGAAGTCTATCTTGGCTTGGTTCATAGACTCGACCGACCGGTTGGAGGCGTATGTGTCTTTGCGAGAACATCAAAGGCAGCTGCAAGACTTTCCAAACAAGTACAGGATCACACTTTTCATAAAGAATACCTGGCAGTTGTTGAGGATAACGGTTTAAAGGATGAAGGCCATTTTGAAGACAGACTGCTCAAGGATGAAAAAACCAATATGGTTAGAGTTGATCCTAAAGGAAAGATCGCAATCCTTGATTATCAGGTCTTAAAAAGAAAAAAAGGACTCTGTCTTGTAAGAGTAAAACTTCAAACAGGAAGATCACATCAGATTCGTGTTCAGTTTTCTTCCCGCAATCATCCTTTATGGGGAGATCAGCGTTATAACAGAAATGCCATCAAGGGACAGCAGATTGCCTTATGGTCTCAAAAAATCGAATTCTATCACCCTGTAAGTAAGCAATTGCTGAGCTTCGAATCGCTACCCGACAGATATCCTTTTGATCTCTAATTGTTTTTCAGATAGGCAATACAGTTATCAGAAAGAAACATATCAATGGCTTCGGCCATTTTTTCTTTGCTTTCAATATTGGAATAGGCACCGGTAAATACACCTCTATCTACAAAAGTGGCACTTGGATAATTGACAAGTCCGAATTTAAAGAAATCATCTGGTATTTTACCTAAAACCGAAACGACCGGACAACGGAATCTGACATTCATATTTCTTAAAGCTGCCGAAGATGATTCAATACCCTCGATGAGTACTACGATATATTTCACATCAGGATCAACCATAAGCGAATTGATATAGTCTACTTTATCTGTTTCGCTGTTATCTCTTAGATAGGTATAAAACAGAACTACCCTTTCATTTTCATATGAGCTGTAATCATCTATTTCGTTAAAATATGCTTCATTTGGATCATTGCTCTGTTTTGAATAATCAAGTTTTGAACCCATAAGTTTAAAAGTGAGTTCTTGTGTATAATCATCGTTATCCAGTTCTTCGATCTTCTTTAGGTTGTCTTCACTCAGATCGTTTTTAAGATCATCTACACTTCTGCTTATTTCCAACAGATTGTTACCCTGTTTATCGACGATATCTTCTTTTTCGATAAGATCATTAAAACCAAAATTAATAATCTTTTCAAAAGATACTTCATTAACTTCACCAACAGAAATAAAACTCAGTTTATTGTCTTTGTATGTGATCAGACTTGGATATGCTTCGATCTTGAGTTCATCTTTCAGATAGGAACGAAAAGCATCATCGCATTCAACAATTCTGATGTTTTCATTAATTGTTGCATTCTGTTCATCATACATCGCATAGATCTCATCCTTTGTGCCATGATTAAAACATTGAATGAACGGAATGTCTGTTTTACTGACCAGATCATCCAGCAAAGCAAGCTGTTTCTTGCAATGAGAACATTCATTCGAGACGATTTCGATCATATATTCATCATATGAATTCAGACTGAATTCATTGCCACTCAGATCTTTTAATACACCATCATATCCCTGCTTGCCAAGCATCGCAAACTGATAATTCTTGTAGCTGGAGTTACAGTTAGCTATCTTGATCTGCGATTTCAGAGGTTCTGCTAATTCGGCGTAAATTAAAATGTCCTTGACAGGCTTGATGTATTCTTCTTTTTCGATTGGTTTAATGACTGGTTCTACTATAACTTCCTGTTTCTGACAGGCACAAAGTAAAACCAGTGTTAATACTATAAATATTTTTTTAAACATTATCTTTTTAATAATGTCAGGATCTCTTCTTTTTGATTCTCCATATCGCTATAACCCAGAGTATAGAGCTTATCAAGATCTTCCTGTTTGCCGCCAAGTCTTGTCACATTTGATGACTGAGATGGACAAATATAAACAGCCTCGTTGTTGTTTTGCAGATCTCTGATCATATTAATCTGTTTTTCATAGTTGATATGTCTGATACGATAATCTTCCGCAATCTGCGGACATTGAGGATAGGTGCGTTTCATCAGATTGACAATCGCTTTTTTAGCCGGTTTTCTGCTGAAACTCTGAGGCTTTGTCGCAATGATGAGGCTTCTGTTACAGCCATCATCGATCGAAGGTCCAATTGGGATCATATCAGAGATACCGCCATCCATCAGGGTTTTGCCATTTTGTACAACTGGCTTACCTATAATCGGAAGTGAGGTACAGGCTTTTAGGGTATTCATATCTATATCTTTGACACTGAAATATTCAGTACGGGAATCCTCAAAAACATAAAGTCCAATATAGGCATCACATTTAATGTTTTTTAATGGCGAAATATCAAAATGTTTTTCTTTAATCAGAATATGATCATAAAGAAAATCATAGTCAACGATCCTTCCACATCTTAACAGAGGCCTGATACCGATAATCCTTTTATCCGTCAGACCTTTAACTGAAAAATCATAAAGATCTTCTTTTGACTTTAACAGATAAGAACACAGATACATAGCACCGGTAGATATGCCATAAGCGTTATCAAATTCAATGTTGTTATCAATAAGCCAGGAAAGTGCTCCAGCCGTATAGGCTCCGCGAAGTCCCCCACCTTCCAGTACCAGTGATGTCTTAATCTTACTCATATTTTAATTTTATTCTTTAAGTTTTTTTTGTGCAATAATAGAGACATGAAGAAAAAAAGAATCAGTATATACCTTAATGCTCCAATTACACTTTCATTTGTCGCGATCTGTCTGATAGCTTTAGGGCTTGATTATCTGACGGGTAACGCTTCAACTGTCTATGTGTTTTCAACATACGCCTCATCTTGGCTTAATCCTTTGACTTATCTGAGATTATTTACTCATGTCTTTGGTCATGCGAATATTTCTCATCTGATCTCAAATATGCTTTATATTTTGCTTCTAGGACCAATGCTGGAAGAAAAATACCATGATCGTCTGATAACTGTCATCATGTTTACTGCCTTGGTTACCGGACTTGTACATAACATATTGCAGCCAAACACCATGCTTCTAGGAGCAAGTGGCGTTGTCTTTGCCTTTATCCTGTTAGCTTCAATCACCGGCAAAGAAGAAGGCATTCCTGTAACACTTATTCTGGTTGCCATACTCTGGCTTGGCCAGGAATTCTATAATGGAATCAATTCATCAGATAATATCTCTCAGATCACTCATATTATCGGTGGTATTTCTGGTGCAATAATGGGACTGTTCTTTAAAAGAAAATAAGCTTATTACTTGCGATAATAGCGGTAATAAGCTTCATCCTTTGTTTCATCGATCTCAACAGATTCTTCATACAGATAGAATCTGTTTTTTCTATAAAGTTCAATAAACTCTTTCAGGTCAAGCCCAAAATGTGTACCATCACAATAACGGTATACTCTTTCGTTTTTCATAATGAACTGATCCTTACCATTGCTGGTAACTATATCTCCATCTCTCAGATAAGAGATAACTTCATTAATATCTTCAAGTTTCTGCATTTTACATCTACGCTTTCTTATATATTATAATTAGATTATGATCGAAAACAAAAACAGAAAAAAGATCGCACTTTCTCTTATAGCTTCTTTGACATCGGTCTCTGTTCTGCTTGGTGGTGTATTTGATTCTTCACAGGATCTATTAAAAGACTATCCTCAGACACCTAAGGCAGTAATCGAGACGATCGATGATTACACCAGAGATGATCTGGAAGAAGCAAACGAAAAGGAAAGCTACAGGCAAAAACTTAAAAAACTGATCTACAAGATCCCGGTAAAGGTCAGAGTCGTCTTTTTCTTGCCTTTATGGATCCTTGGCTCTTTGATCATTGCATCAGCTGATTTTCTGTTTAAGACACTGATTGCACCATTTGCCAGTCTGATCATCTCTTTTCTGCTTCAGACATTATTGCTGTTTCTGATCATTGGAATATGTATCAAGATTATGTTTCCTGATCTGCCGTGGTCAAAGATCTTCAACAAGAAACTGTTTCTTTCGGTTCTGTTTGGCAGCATCTTCATGAGTGCTTGTGATCTGATCGTACCTCATTTCTGGAAAGACTACAGTTTCTATCGGAATATTTCCCGTTTTGTCTTAGGACTGATTGTTATTCTGATAATCCTTAAACCATTTATAAAAAAGAAACTGGAGCATCCGGTTTCCTACGAAATACAATACAATGGAAAGACTCTTGCATGAGTCTTTTTAAATAATATTCAGATGTTCCAGAACAGTTTTTATACCTAACATAATAAGGATTATTCCTCCTGCCATAGTTGCTTTATCTTTTAGCAAGAGTCCGATCTTTTTGCCCAGTCTATGAGCGATCAGACAGATCACAAAGGTACAAAGAAAGATAATAAAGCAAGCTAAATATGGATTTATCTTCAATGTCGGAAGAATTACTCCTGAACTCAGAGCATCAATGGCTGTTGCGATCGATTCGGCAATCAGGATTCTGAAAGTAAATACATTGTCACTGCTTTTAATGTCTTCTTTTTCAAATGATTCCTTGATCATGTTTATGCCAATGGCACTAAGTGCAATTAATACTATCCAATGATCGATCTTTTCAATATAAGGAAGAAACGGATAGAAGATCAGATAACCCAAAAGAGGCATAAGACCCTGAAAAAAGCCAAAAGAAAAAGATGCAATAAACATCTGCCTAGCGCCATAATCTTTATACTTTATGCCATTAACGATCGATACCGCCATCGCATCCATCGCTAACGCTATTCCTAAAATAACAGCTTCAATCATTTGTACAACAAGACTAAATATAGACTAAATAAGTAAAGAAATCAATTTATACCGCTCATAATGAGATCTTATATCTGAATATATACTTAGTTTTTTCTCCCTGATTGTAAAGTGTATGATTTTTAGGAACTTTCACAAGTTCTATCAGTTCACCACCAAGTCTTCTGAGTGTTTTATATGAAGGAACATTTTCGGGAGAACAGGTGATGATCAGTTCATCCATATCAAATTCCTTTTTCGCAACTTCAAATAAGACTCTGCAGGCATAATACGCGTAATTGTGTCCCCGATGAGCTTTGATGACGTTATAGCCGATATGTCCGTAATAATACATATCCCCTTCAGCCGTCAGTCTCAGATCGATTGAGCCTACTTTTTCCTTATCATCGTGGCGAAGTATATCATAATAGACCGTTGGCACACCATCAAAGGATGTCTGCTTGCTTACACGATACTTTTCTCTGATATCGACAACAGGTCCTTTGTATATTTTCTTATTTCTCCAGAACAGATCAAACAATCCCATTATTTTGATTATAGCATTGAAAAAGCCTTCTCTTACAGAAGGCTCTTAGTCACTCTTATTCGTAATCGTCAGGCTTTTTAGGCATTACGATTGCTGCAATAATATACAGAAGCAGACCGCTTCCAAACGTCATTGCCAGAAAAGCTGTGCCTATCCTTACCCAGGTTGGATCCCAGTTGAAGTATTCAGCGATACCGCCACATACTCCTGTCAACATTACATTTGTATTACTTTTATATATTCTTTTTTCCATTTATCTGACCTCCTGATATATTTTCAGTTTATTTAAATTGTTGTTAATCTCATTCAGACATCTTCCCGAAATATAGGCATAAACCATGACTTTCAATCCACAGACCAGTCTTTCTTTATAAACTGTTTCATCTTTAAGCAGATCAATTATCGTCTTACTGATCTGTTCATCGTTCAATGACATCAGATCAAGTTTACTGATTGCTTTACAGAAATAATCATATAGTCTAGTCTCAGAGATAATATCATCCGTCTCATCATCAGTATCACCATTTATCATCGACATAAGTTCACCAATGTCTTCGATATTCATGCACTCTCTAAGTGCTGATATGAGTAAGATTCTGGAAATATGCCGCTCATAGTATTTCTTATGATCAGGTCTAGGAACATACTTTCTTTTGACCCAGTTTTGAATTGTGGAGGTCTGCAGATTGGTGATCTTACAGATCTGAGACAATGAGAGACCTCCAGTTATTTCGATCATTTCCTCTATTATCTGAGAAGCTTCCTTATTGTTTCTATACTCAATATTTGTTCCGGGAATCGTCTTACTTAACATAATCTTTTACCAGTAATAACGTCTGCCAAAGCGATAACATCTTCTTGGCATAAACAGATAGTAAAGTATTGCGAATGGGCTAAAGTAGAAACAGATTCTGATCAGCCAGCCCATTATTCCAAATACAGCATATACTGCAAAAATGAACAACAAGAATAACATCATTAACATTTTTCTGTCCTCCTTTTATTCACTAAGATCGATAATGCTGGAACCATTTCCGGTAACCTGAGGCAGTTTGCCATCCCATTTTTCGATCTTGTTGTATTCAATGATCTGATTAGTCAGTGATTCAGACAATACTCTGTTAGCTTCAGCTTCGGCTTCGGCTTTGATCTTGATAGCTTCAGCTGATGCCTGAGCGTTAGTAATTGCTGTCTGTTTTTCTGTTTCAGCTTTCAGCAATTGCTGCTGTGCAACCTGTTTCTCTTCAATAGCGTTGATGAATTCTTCCGAGAAATCAAAGTCAATGATATTTACATCTGTAGCATACAGACCAAATTTATTGAGTTTCTCATTAAGACCTTCAACCAGTCCATCAGAGATAAGTGCACGATTTGAAACAGTTTCTTCAGCTGTATATCTTGAAGCAATAGCTTTAAGCACTTCATTTACAGCTGGAACAACCAGAACATTTTCATAATCTGAACCGATATTCTTATAGATTGAATAAGACATATTCTGATCAATACGATAGTTAATAGCTAATGTAGTATCAACAGTCTGCAAGTCCTTGGAAAATGCTTCTGTCTGGACTTCCAGTTTAACGATACGGTTATCAATCTGTATAACTTCCTGAACAAACGGAATCTTGAAATGTACACCTTCCTGTAAGACAGTATCTTCAACTTTACCCATTGTAACTACTACACCGGTATGTCCTGGTTCTACTACAACAAATGCTCCAAAAGAAGCTATGAATCCCAGAATCAGGATTACAATCAATGGAATAAATTTCTTAACATCAAATTTCATTTTTCTAACCTCCATAAATCAAACATTTTAAATAATATCTGTTATCACTGTGAGCTGTATGCCAGCAATTGGACAAACTTCACAGGATACAATAATACATCGATATGCTTCCATAACAACTCACCTCCTTTATGGTAATTTGATTATATCAGAGGTTCATATGACTGTCAAGCAACTATTTAAAAAGATCTTTTTCAGATCTTTTTGATGCCTTCTACCAGTTCATCGTATACCTTATCGAAGTTTCCTGTATACCATGGATCTTCTATTTCATAGTCATTCAGCATGCTTATCTTATTATCTTTATCATCAATAATTCTATTTATATAATTGATATTTGATCTGTCCATTACATAGATCTTATCAAACGCATCATAATCAGCTTGATCTATCCTTCTGGCGTGGTGTTTACTGAATTCAATATTATGTCTTTGCAGACATCGTTTTGCTGCTGGATAGATATCATTTCCTTCTTCTTCATATGATACAGCTCTTGATTCACAATATAATTCAGGCCTTAGCTTTTTACAGATGAATTCCGCCATGACTGACCTGCAGATATTGCCATGGCATACAAATAAGACTTTTATCATTCAAAATATACTCCTAACTTTATCTTTTTTCTGGCTTTATTTAAAGATACAAACGCGGTAATAAATCTCCTTTGATGCATCAATATCCTTAGATTTGTTAACACTATAGAAATTGTCTATCTGCCTTTAAACGTATTAAACCAAGCCCTTTCTTCAAAATCCTTTTTCTTAGGTAACAAAGGTTCACTTATAGCCTTCCCTACCGGTAATATGCATACAACTTCATAATCCTTCGGTACTAAGAGAATATCAGCTATTTTATCGCATATTCGATCTTCATCTGTAATATGACCTTCATACCAACAACTCTGATATCCCAGTTCTACAATTGTTAATAGCATGTTTTCGATTGCAGCAGAGTAATCCTGAACAGCGAAACATCTGTCACGATATGCATTTATTCTTTGAGTTAATACCACAATTATCGC
>CAMNFQ010000039.1 GCA_946537295.1 uncultured Bacillota bacterium | reverse complement strand
AGACCTGTTTCCATTCTTCAAAAGTACCTGGTTTAAGATTCCGGATCTGCATTTTACCAATTAAATCTAAACCCATTAAATCATTATATCGTTTGTTGATATCACACATTTCTTCATTAGCCATTTGAGAATACTTGCTCAGATCGACTCCCTTGTCATTTTCCAACATCAGTAAATAGGAAGTAGGATATGTGTTGGTATCAATTGTGACTGCCCATCTGATGTTTTCACAACCACTTTTCTCTTCCATCCTTTTGATAAGTTCTTCCATATGCTTCTCTGTTGTCTTTTCGCCAGTTATCGAAAGCAGATGACCTTTACGGTAGGAGAAAGTGATATACGGACAGCCATTCATGTAAGATTCGACCTGAATGACATCACCACAGCGATAACGATATAGGCCTGCCTGATTGGTGATGACGATCTCATATTCTTTGCCTACTTCCAGTTCATCAAGGGTGAGGATCTTACTTTCATCATCTTGCGGTATGAACTCATAGTAACAGCTTTCAACCAGCAGCAGACGACGCTCCTTTTCCAGTTCGTTTACGGTCGCAAACATTCCCTCACTTGCACCATATATGGAATGATCGATCGGTACTGAAGCCGCAAGCTTTCTGACTTCTTTCGCAAATGGTGCAAACGTGCCATTGCCTATGCCATAGATTACTGACATATTTGGCCAGATTCTTTTGATTATCGTTTCATCAAATCCCTTTTCAAATTCTCTTCTGAGTTCAGCAGCTCTTTCAGGATTTGGCTTGAGCACTTTCTTAAGTTTAGCTTTAGTTTCTTCGGTAGCTCTGGCTATATCGCTGACAGTACCTTTTTCAATATCATCAACAAATACTCTCCAGTTTTCTTTCAGATAGTTAAGTGAATCAAACACATTACTCATGAATACGCTAAATATATACATCGTGTTTTTATCTTCAAGAGAAAAACGTAATGTGCCATATTTTATATCGATATCTTCACTCCTGAACATCTTCTTGAAAGGATTGCCAATTAAATATGGATAGATAAAACCAAGTTTATCTGAGGCAATATCTGCTACATTGCTACACATGCGACCATTTGGAAAGCGTTCTTCCATATTACACATAATGAAAAATCCTCTACCCGGTTTTAAAGCTCTTCCATAATGTTCTCTCTGATAGCGATCGGTCAAAGCCATCATTATAGTAAGGGTATACTTAATATATATTTGTAATTCCGGAGTTGTAATCGGAAAATATTTGACGTTACCTGTGCTGCCTGAAGTCATTGAATATCCAATGAGTTTAAGCGAAGTTAACAGATCTTCCTGATTATCATCTATCATTCGCTGGATATCTTCCTTGTAATCATCGTAATTACTTAATGGAATTCTGTTTCGATATTCTTCAACAGTTCTGATATCTTTAAAACCATGCTTCTTGCCAAAACCAGAATTTTCATTCCTTCTGATTATCTTCATCAGCAGCTTTTCATTCTTCTTGCGGGCATTGATCGTGCTTCTGTTTAAGCTATTAAGATCTAAACGACCCTTGATGACCATCAGTTTGATGATCAAATATGTAAGCACATCTCTCATGTCAATCCTCCAGTCAAAATATTTTTTTAAATTTTATCACAATTATATTATCTGCATTTTTTTATTATTATTTATTTACTTTAATTTTACTTTTTTACTTTGTCAATTGTTTTCTTATAAAAAGGAATATCTTTGTCTGACATTCCTTACAGGTACATTACTTCATTGCCTTTTCTTGCTACCGTTTTTCTTTCCGGCATTCCATCTTCCGTATCAGGATAGCCTATTGATAGAGCTCCGTAGATCCTTTCATCTTCCTTCATACCAAATTTATAGAACAGTTTCAGCAGATCAGGATCTTCATTCAGCCAGCGCAGCTGATTGATCCAGCAGGAACCAAGATCAAGTTCATTAGCCATGATCATCATATTTTCCAAGGCACAGGCACAATCTGCAAGATTGTTTCCATAGTCCTTCTTGTTGGCAACAACAATCAGACAAGGCGGATCATAGTGGAAGACATAATTACCACTCTTTGATTGTGTTATGGAAGAAACGATGGATTTATACATTCCTTCATGTACTTCCATCTTGCTGAAAGCATTCTTGACCATTTCAGCCAACTGATCAAGAAGTTTCTGGTCTCTGATCACAAAGAAATGGTTGCTTTGTGAATTACCTCCGCTTGGTGCATAGCGACCTGCTTCGATCACCTTATTGAGCAGCTCTTCTTCGATCTGTTTCTTCTTGAATCTTCTGGTGCTTCTTCTTGTAAGAATTGCTTCTTCTGTTTTCATAGCTTTCCTCTTTTATCTGTTATCGTTGAACTTACCTTCTGCAATCAGTTCCAGTAATGCTTCGACAGCTTTTTCGTTGAGTTGGGTACCTTTTACCCGTTTCATTTCTTTAGCTATATCAGAGAGCTTCATACCTTTACGATATGGTCTTGTTGAATGCATGGCGTCAAAGGTATCAGCTACCGCAATGATCTGGGCGATCTCAGGGATCTCTTCCTTCTTCAGATGATTAGGATAGCCACTGCCATCCATCTTTTCATGATGGTATCCTGCACCTATTGCCAGATCAGGAGCAATCGAGATCTCCTTGAGCAGTTCATAACCTTTCTGAGCATGGGTCTTCATCACTTCAAATTCTTCATTGCTCAGAGCTTCCGGTTTATTCAGGATCGCATCAGGAATAGCGATCTTACCGATATCATGTAATAAGGCAATGTTATGGATATGATTAACTGTTTCTTCATCAAGACCCATCTTTTCTGCCAACATCTTTGAATAGGCAGCTACCCTTACGGAGTGACCATTGGTATAACGATCCTTCATATCGATTGTCTTCGCAAAGACATTACAGATCTCATCAATCAGTTTACGGTTGGCTTTTTCCTTTTCTTCCAGTCGTCTGGTCTTTACTCTGAAATAAGACATAACCAGTAGAGCTACAAAGCCCGCAAGTGCCAGTGCCGCTAAGATAAAGAACCAGACACTTTCATATATTGCCTTTTCCTTGATGATCGTCAGTTCGATACTGTTTTTTGTCTCACCAGTTGAAATATCGATCTGGGAAAGATGGAACTTATAGGTCTTGCCATCAAGGTTGGTATAGGAAACTTCCGAGAACTTGTCTCTGGTTGTGATCGTCTCCTTATCATCGAAACCTTCCAGATAGTAACTGATATATGGATTACTTAATGAATAGGTAAAGGCATAGGCGTGGATCGTTAATCTACGACAGTTTGATGGGATATGTACAGTATTGTCCTCATCAACATCGATCAGCTTATCATCTACTGATACCCATGGGATCTGGAAATTAAGAACTGTTTCATTTGCCAGAGCATCATTTATATTTAATTTCGCAACACCTGTTGAACCACTGATATAGAGCGTTCCATCGTCAAGCAGATGTGAATAGGAATTAGCTGTGGTAATACAAGGTAAACCATTTGAACCATTATAGAAGACATATTGAATATCTTCATTCTTCAACATCTCATCTCTGCTTACTACATAGATGCCATTACCTGATAAGACCCAGATCTTGCCACTTGAATCAAAGTAGAGATCAAAGTTATTGGAATAAGGGAAATTATTGATCGTTGTAACCTTGCCATCATCAAGATAAGCCAGGGAATTGGATGTTACAGCCCAGATGATGTTCTTGTTGTAAGGATCTCTCTTGAGACGCATGATAACTTCAGACTTCAAGCCATCATCAAGTGATATGTGTTCAGCTACATTACCATCCCATACATAGATACCATCACCATCGGTACCAAGATATAATCTGCCATCACTTCCTTCAACGATCGAAAGGATCTTATCGTTGTTTATACCCTGATCCTTTCCTAAGGTACTGATGACTTGACCGTCCTTTATAATATTTACTCCGGCGTTTGTTGCAACTGCCAAAGAGCCATCGCTTCTTTCACAAACCATTCTTGGTTTCTTTGATGCTAAACCATTATCAGGAGTATAGCTTACATATTCATCTTCTTCAGGATCATAACAGATCAGTCCCTGTTCACCATTTGATGAAAACCAGAGATTACCTTTGGAATCAGGAATGATGCTTCTGATTCTTTCATTCTTAAGAAGTTCAGATACCTTATTATTTTTTAACTGATAGTTATTATCTAAGATCAGTAAACCTGTCTCTGTCGCGATATAGAGATCATCACCATATTTGTAGGTACTGTTGACGACCATCGCATCAAGATCCGCAAGTCCATTGATATCAGTGAAGCGGTTTTCAACAACCTTCATGAGTCCCTGACGTTGTGAAGTAAACCAGAGATTGCCTTCAAAGTCGACTATCATATGATCGATCCAGTTACTCATCGGTACATCTTCAAGTTCAATATAGTTATAATCACTATCCAGATAGCCGATACCATTATTGGTACATACCCAGATATTGGAATTGATCATCTTCATTTCATTGATCTTCTGGTGGATACCGGTACTGATGCTCTGATAGTTTTCTGTGATCTCATCGATCTTACCATAAAGGATCTCGTTTTCTTCTGTTCCCAGATAGACATATCCTTCGTTGTTTGGATCAGGATAGGCTGAAATGATCAGTCTGTCTTTAAATTCACTATGATCAATATATCTGCTGATCTTCAAGGAAGAGATCACATAGACATCGCCATCTTTTGATACAGCATAGATATCGCCTTTAACATCTTTTTCCAGTTTGATGATCTCTTTGGAATCGATTCTTTCATCCTGGACCAGATGGATCTTATCTTCCTTATCAAGATAAGCCAGACCCATACCGGTACCGATAATGATATTGTGATTATCATCTTCGCAGATCGCTCTGATCGAAAGATTTTCCAGTCCTTCGTCTCTGGTGAAGAAAGTAAAATTATGATCATCATATATAGCCAGGCCACTGTCGTTTGTGCCGACAAGCAGTCTGTCTTTTTCATCGACATACAGGCAGATTACGGAAGCCAGACCATCACTTGAAGGAAAACGATAGAATTCGACACCATCATAACGGATCAGACCACTATAGCCACCGATATAGATAAAGCCATCACTGCTTTGAACTACACTGTTTGCTTCTGATGTAGGTAAGCCGTTGGAATTATCATAAAGAACACCCTGATAACTGGTGTGATTGAAAGTAAAGTCCTTTGCGGAAAAATCATCTGTCTTTTTTTCCGCCATAAGATGTCCTGAGAAACTAAGGCTCAGAAACAGGACACAGATCATAACAAGAATTATTTTTCTGTTGTTCATAACACTATTATAGCTTTGAAATTAAAAATAGAGCTGTTAGACAGCTCCAGCTTGCGTTAATGTTAGGCAAATTAAACGCAGATAAGTCAGCACCCTGTTGCTTAATGCTGAAATATGTATTCATAATATATCATACTTAGTTCGGAAAAACATCCTATTTTTGTCAATTAATCCCTTTAAAGACAAATAATCCGTTATTTTCCGCTAATTTTCTTATTATTCCCAGCAATCTTTCACTTGGAGCGAAGACACTCATATAGGTAAAATCACCATTGAGACAGATCAGAGATCCTTCTTTTTCGATATAGATCATCAGTGTCTTTCTTATATCATTATTTACACAATTGTATAGCAGTTCTTTCAGCTTCAGATGATCACAACACTCAATCCAATCTTCTCCATCGGTTGACATCTTCATTTCAAAGTAACAGTTGAGTCTGAAAAGAATCTCAAAGAAGCTGTCATAGATCTTGTGGATCTGTTTGTCTTCCAGATAGTATTCCTCTATTTTCTGATAGGAGTCACTAAAAGCTTCATCTACTCTTTCTGGCAGGATATCTACGATATAACATTCTTTTTCAAACAGTTGTTCTATCTTGTTCATCGTTTATGATTCAGTTTCTTTTTCTCATACATCAGTTCATCGATATGGTGACGGAAGGAATAACTATCAGGATATTTCTTGGCATCATATTCATCAAAGCCTGCCGATATCTGCAGTTTGAAAGGCTGTTCACCATGGCTGTTATACTTATCAACCTCCTTAAAGAAGAGATCGATCGTTTCCTTCATAGCTTCCTTATTCATTCCCTGACATACAGCCATGAATTCATCACCGCCATATCTGCCGATCTGTGAGCGCTCAGGAAAGGCGTTTCTCATACACTCAGCTACCGCGACCAGAGCTTCGTCACCTTTGTTGTGACCAAATTCATCATTGATCTGTTTGAAATAGTCGATATCGATCATGGCGGCACAGAATGGTTTATCCTTACTTTTTTCGACTGCCATCTCAATTGCCTGATCCAGACCTCTTCTGTTCAAGGTATTGGTGAGATAGTCCATATCGAGATTGACGCGCTGTACATAGGTAAATAAGATCAGACAGGCAACGATCGTTGCGGCATATATGGCAGACAAACCTGGCAAAAGAATCTGCAGGAAACCGCCAAACAGAACGATCGCCGGGAATATCGTCAGTGTCAGACGATATGTTCTGTTGATATCCCTGCGGAAGCATATGACATAGATCTGTACCGAAATACAGAATAATACATTTATAAGCGCTCTGATCGGATATAAAGGACCACGATAATACACTGTTCCCTTGAAGCCATAGAACCAGTCATAGCCAAACAAGGCACTGATCGTTACCGCAATAAAATTAAGCAGAACATATATCTTCATCGGGAGCAGGAATTTCTTTTTGAATTTCTGGTCCTTTGATTCAATAAACTGATCGATATAGATGATCGAAAACAGATATTGTAAAGGATCTAGAACATAGATCATATACGATCCAAATTTTTTCAGAAACAGGCTGTCATAATTAAGGACTTCCGTAGAAAAATCTCCTAAGGAATCCATCACGATCAGAACCATCGTCAGTCCTACCAGACGTAAGAATAGTTCCTCGTTTTTCTTGTAATGATTATCATAGTGAAAAAGCAGCAGTAATGCTGCAAGAATCAGAGTAAATACATTTAAAACAAGCCAGCCAGGATATCTCATCTTATCTCCTGTATCTAGTTTTATTCTATCAAAAAAAGCAGGACTGAACCTGCTTAAAGAACTATTCTTCTACTTCGCTCACATTATATTGCGTAATTGAGGTGATTGAATTGTTGGAATCTACTACTATCTGTACGACATCGCCAACTTTAAGATCTGAAATACTTCCTTCGCTTCCATCTGCCAGACTTACTGTCATATCACCCAGATCAATTACTGCTGTATCATCTTTGAGTTTGAATTTATAGCTGACATTTTGTTTATTGGATTGTTCAGACCCTGGCATCATGCCACCATGAGGTCCTCCACTCATCTGGGAAGGATCAAAGTTTTCATCTGGCATTCCCTGAGGCATTTCAGTTTGACTTCCTTCTGTCATCTGTGATGGATCAGAACCAGAGTCATTCATTTCTGGTTTCTGTCCCTGAGGCATCATACCACCTTGAGGTTTTTCAGGTCTTTCACCATTTTCAAATGCAGGCATTTCACCTTCCGGCATCTGTGGTACCTCACCTTCACTCATTTGAGGCATCTCACCCTCAGGCATTTCAGGAACTTCTCCCTCTGTCATCTGAGGAGCCTCTCCTTCTGACATCTGACCAGGCATACCTTGAGGAGCTTGCATCTCTCCTGTGCTTGATTTTGTGCTCTTGTCCTTACTGAGCTTTCCAAGATTTAGTGTTACTGTTGTTCCGTTTATTTCAGCAATCTGACCGGTCAGGGTCTTATTGCTGTAATCTGTTTTATTTTCACCTACAACAGTACTGCAGGCACATAGTAATGTAATAAGTAGGATTCCACTGATAGCTTTAATAATCTTTTTCATAGTTTTCTCTCCTGTTCTTTGACTAAATCTTATTAGTCAAATGTGAACTTCAACTGAAGAGAAAAAGAATTATAACTGAACTAATAATTAACTATCAGAGATATGATCTGTACTTTTCACAGAGTCTGTTTCTGGCTAGTTTGGCTTTTGGTGTAATAAGCAACAAATCAAAGCCATGCATATCTCCATTGTAGACATCGAGTTCTGCCTTTACACCGGCTTTATTCAGATCATCTACATATTTGATAGTTTCTGCATAGAAAGGTTCGCCATCACATACAAATGTATAACATGGTGGCATTCCTTCATAGTTATTACATCTGGCTGGTGAAGCATAGTAAGGTATCTCACTCTTGCCATAAAGATCACCCAGATAGATTTTCCAGCTGATATGATTCTTTCTGGTATTCCACACCTTGCCATGATTATCTTTAGAGCTTTCGGTATCAAAACAATCGATCATTGGATAGATGGGAAATTGTGCTCTTACTTTAATCTTTCCTTCATCTCTGGCTTTAAGACATACCGCAACACAAAGACCTCCACCGGCACTTTCTCCTCCAACGAAGATCCTATCTTTGTCGATCCTTAATTCATCGGAATGATCCCACATGTATTCAAGTGCGGCATAACAGTCTTCAAAAGCAGCCGGATATGGTTTTCTGAATGATAAGGTGTAGCCTGGAGATACAACTGTCCCGCCAAATTTTTGCGCCAGCATCTTGCCACAGGAAATGTAAACCTGGGATGCCATACCGGTCAGATAACCACCACCATGGATCCAGAGTATTCCCGGTTTTAACTGATCATCATCTCCATAACTCATGATGATCATTTTCATATTGTGGTCTTTTACTGGGATATGGATAGTTTTCTGTTTCATTCTATGTCCTTGAGTGAATGTCTGTATATCTTCTGATCTTTTACTTCAAAAAGAAATGCTTTTTCTCCTACATAGACATCAAACAAGGCATAAGGGTTCTTTGGATCGGAAAAATCGTGTTCATAGAAGACAAACTCAATATCAGATGCTTTCTTCTTATCAACACCCAGCATCTTCAGTGCCATTTCCGCATACTTCTTCTTTTCTTCTTCATTTTCATCATCACCACTTGTAGACTTGACGATTATATAGGCAGTCAAGGCAAATAGCGGAATAAAAAATATCATTTTCCACATCTTATTTGTCCTCTTTCTTACGAGTAAACTTTTTTGTTAAAAACCAGATTTTTCTGATTTTCTCTATTATACTTTACCATTCAATTATTGCTTCGTGCTATTATTTTATGGGGTGATTTTTAATGAGTGATATTTCCTTTTTTAATACTTTATTAAAACAAGGGTTTATGGGCATACCTTACTGGGTAATCTTTTTAATTCTGGGTCTGTTTCTGATCTTTACCCTTGTTTCATATATCAGATTCTTCAGAATGATGAATAAGCCCTGGTGGCATGTCTTTGTGCCTGTGCTTAATGAATATGATCTGTTTGACTGTTCGTGGTATGGATACATGGGTGTGATCTATGTCATCCTGTATTTTCTTTACATTCTGACAATGAGAGAAGATCTAAGTCTTGTTGAAGGTGGACTCATTGGCGCTTTTTCAAAACTGTTTTATGTAAGTTCCTTTATTATCAGAGGCATAAACAATATCAAGATCGGAAAATCATTCAATAAATCTCCAGCCTATATTGTGGGATTGATCTTCATGGAAGAAATATTCATCTTTGTCTTAACCTGTACAAAAGATGAATTCCTGGGAAAAACACTCAGAAAATATAATCCAGTGATACAAAAGAAGAATAAGATTTCTGCAAACAAATCCAACAGATCACATATGATCAATCTGTTTAAAAGGAAAAGTATTACAGCTCTCATATCCGGAACGCTGGTATTCGCAATGACTTTCTATGCAGTAGCCGGTGGTATTGTCGATATGCTTAACGGTGGAGAACAGGCAGGGGATCTGTTCAAGATGTTTACGACCAATTCCAATTCTCTATCTGCCATTGGTGCAGCCTTCATGATCCCGTTTGCGATTGAAGGTATAAGAAAGGGCCGTTTTGTCCTGCCTAAGTGGGTCTGTATGTTTCAGTATGCCGGAGCGATCTGTACCTCGATCACCATGGTCTTTGCATTGGTCTTTATCTTGCCGGTAATCGGTCCTGATTTTGCCTTAGGCGGGAACAATTTCTATCTGCATATCATCTGTCCGATATTGGCTTTGATCTTATTATTTTCTAACGAATCGACCTATTCGCTGGATATCACTGATGCGATCATCTGTACAACACCATTTTATTTCTATGCCCTTTTATATATCTTTAATGTCGTAATACTTGGTGAGAAGATTTCAGGATGGACGGATATCTATCAGTTGGCTGCCTTTACGCCTCTTACTTTTACCCTTCCATGTATGATGATGCTTTCGCTGGGAGTTTCACTTCTCATTCGTCATTTCTTCAATAAGCTGGTTTCATACAGAAACGAAGAACTTAATGCAGCATATGAAAAATTCAATGATCCTCAAGAGATCGTGATTGAATTATACGGATTGGGATTATTCAATGGTCTTCATGATGATATCAATAATATAAACATCCCTATCGATATCTTCAGTAAAATCTCAACTAAAACAGGAATACCTCTTTCAAAAATAAACAACGCCTATGTCCTAGGTGTCAGTGTAGGTATGAAAGATAGAAAACAGAGATCACATCAGGTGATGGAAAGAATATCCAGTATCTTTGGAACTCCAGAAAAAAAGAGCACCGCTAAATAAGCGGTGTCCATTTACCATTCAGTTCACGCATCTTCATGCCTTGAGTACTTTGAATATATTCATAGAACAGAACGTTTTCCTTGCAGCTTTTTGATTCAACTGTAACTTCTACACAATCATAAAGAACGCCGACTTCTTCCAGGATGTCTATTTCCTGTTTTGCCGGTACATGAACTTCATATACTTCTCCATATACCTTGTGTCCTTCCATCTTCACGGCAGCCGGATAATTGCCTGGTGTGTCATAAAGCACATAGCCATTCAGTACGGCGTCATAGAGATACTTGCATCTGTTGTTTACTAACAGATGGTGATTTACCTGATTGCGCATCAGGGTTCCATAGGTAAAGATCTTGTATTTCATATTGTTTTCCTCTTACATGTCTATTGCCGAATAGATATCTATCGTCATGTCAGGATACTTTTCCTGAAGTTCAGCCAGCAGTTTTTGTCTTTGTTCATCCCTGTTCATGTCACCAAAATCCTGAACGATATAGAATGACATAATCTTATCTTTGAAATCAATTGAGAATGATTGAGCTCTTTTTATATCCTTGTAGTGTCTTACTGTTTCAATGATATCATCATAGATCTTTGCGGCTCTCTTGCTTCTGACATTAGTGGCAGAAATACCAACCGAAGTAAGGGTCAGTCCCAGTTCTTCTGTTTTCTTGATCAGTCTTCTTGACAACATCGTTATCCGATCAGCCGTCATCCTGTCATCTACTTCAATATCGACTGAACCGATATAGATATCTTCACCATAATTATGGATCACAAGATTGAAGACATTGAGTACTTCATCTTCCTTCATCAGTGTATCCATGATCTTCTTCTTGAATTGTGGATCTGCTCTGGTACCAAGCAGTTTAGTCAGACATTCCTTGATCATCGTATAACCGGTATACATGATCATAAAGGCAATGATGATACACAGATATGATTCGATATCGACACCCGTTGCCCGGTAAATAATGATCGAAATAAGGATCGCTGCCGATACCATGGCATCACTCAGGCTGTCGCTTCCCGTCATGATCATTGAAACTGAATCGATCTTCTTTCCCTTGTTTCGCATCACGATACCAAAGACAAGCTTACAGACCATTGATGTGATCATCAGGATAATGGCTGTAACAGTATAGTGTGGTGGAATATCTGGTTTTATGACATCACCGATAGCCTGGATCATGGATTTACCGCCAATATAGATGATCATGATCGTTATCAGGGTAGAAAAGACATATTCAATTCTGCCATAGCCCATCGGATGATCTCTGTCCGGCTTTTTTTCTACCACGATCGAACCGATGATCGTCAGGAAAGAAGAGACAACATCAGATACACCGTTGATACCATCTAATACGATAGCTTGCGCATTGACCAGCGTACCAACAATTATCTTTAATATCGAAAGCAGGATATTCATTACGATACTGATGATACTGAAAATGATTATCGTGCGTTTTCTCTTTTCCTTATTTTCCATAATATTCTCTTTTGTTGTTTTAATTATAACAACCTTTTCCTCTTATTAATTACTCTTTTCTTCAGATCATTTCAATCACATATAATTAATCATCTTATATAATTTAGTTATGAACAGCTACGATATAATCCAGACAGACATCTATCGTGATGATTTCAAAATATTCGGTCTATTATATAAACCTCATCTTGAAAGATTTCCTTTAGTCATAATATGTCATGGCTTAGGTGGATCTCATGAAGGATCTGTTGATTTTGCGCATAGCTTTGCCTCCAATGGTATTGGGGCATATATTTTTGATTTCTGCGGTGGCGGACCCACAAGTAAATCCGATGGCAAGACGACTGAAATGTCAGTCTTAACAGAAACAAGGGATCTTGAAGCGATCATTGATCATTTTAAGAACGATCCAAATATCGATACAAACAGAATCTTTCTGATGGGCAAAAGTCAGGGAGCCTTTGTATCAACCATCGTTCTTTCAAGAAGACCAGATCAGATCGCAGCCTTTATCGGTCTCTATCCTGGCTATGTCTTAGAAGATCTTGCGATAGCTCAAGCTGAAAAATATGAAGTCTTACCAGAAACAATGGAAGTACTGGATATGCAGGTAGGAAGTATCTATCTGAAAGATCTGCTTAACAACGATATCTATTCTTTGATGAAAAACTATAAGAAAGATGTATTACTGATGCATGGTACAGATGATTCGATCGTACCTATATCCTATGCCCAAAAGGCAAGCCGTTATTTTCCTAATTCTGAATTCATCAGCATCAAAGGTGCTGAACACGGATTCCACGGACCGGAAAGAAACGATGTCATAAAAACTGTTCTAGATTTTGTTCTCAGACACTGTTAAAAAAGATCATGTTTGACCTTTCTTCAATCTTCAGTTTCAACCAATGTGTTAATATCAGCACCACTGGATTTGAGATAATGACCAAGCAGCTTTCCAAAGATATACAAAGTCATTTCATCTTCGCTTTGCCAGATACGCTGTACTCTTGGCACCTGTAAACAACCGTTCTTTTGCCTTCTTCCGTCATGGCCGACAAAACTTTAAAGTTAAACGATCCGCATTTTATGTAAAAGTATCGCTGATGATTAAGCCTATCAGCATCGATCGCTGATCCATTTGAAAGATTATGCGTTGAAACAGGACAACGGAATCACTCGTAGAGTATATAATTTAAGTATATGAATAATCAATTTACTATCTATGGACTGATCATCGATACTGAAAACGACAACAGTAAAGATCATTATTTTATTGAGCTGGATACTAAGGCCAATAAGGCAATCATCAATCATATCATCAATAAGGAGTTTGA
>CAMNFQ010000038.1 GCA_946537295.1 uncultured Bacillota bacterium | reverse complement strand
TACTGAAACTGGTGCTATCTACTTCTCACCTTATTTCGATGGTAACGATGATATCGAAAGAATGCCTCTGATCAGAGCTGACTTCGTCAGAACATTACTTGATACAGATGGTTACAAAGGTGCTAACAGACCTTTAGCTGACTACGTTTATCAGCCATATGCTGCTGAAGACTACTCAGTTGAATCATTAACTGCTGATGGTTCTGGTACTCAGACAATCACTAAGAAAGTTGCTGGCGAAAACAACATCATCGCTAAGATGAATGCTCAGCCATTAACAGGTGATGAAGCTGTCAAGATGTTCCAGGAATACATTGATGCTACTTATCCAGGCGTTTACGCTAAGAGATCTGACCTGTTCTTAGGTTATGATGCAGCTTGGGACGCTGATGAAATGGTTGCATTATTAAGATGTGCTGTTGCTTCATTAAATGACAACGACGGTAACCCAATTGCCGGTCTGTACTCACGTGAAACTTCTAACCTCCAGAGAGAAATTGACTTAATAAGATTTGCTGGTCATCTGTTTGGTGTAAGAGGTATGGAATCAAGACAGGATTATCTGTACTTCGATAAAGATGGTAACTTACATGATGCTCGTCAGGAAGCTGAAGCATATGCTGCAGTTGAAAGACTGAATCAGTTAGTTAAGGAAGGCTTACTGATCACTACAGGTGAAGCTTCTTCTAAGAACTATCTTGAAAAAGATGCTGGCTTAATGTCATATGACTACAACCAGACTCAGACAATCATGAACAACACTGTTCTTGATAACGCTGCTGGTGAAGAATACGTTGTTATCATGGTTCCAGTTGCAAAATGGAACGATGGTACAGGTGACAAGTGGTTCAGATTCGCTGAATCATGGAGATCTGTAAAGACTGATGGTTGGGCTATCACAGCTGCAGGTGCTGGTGCTAATCCAGATAAGCTGAATGCTGCTTTAACTCTGATCGACTATGCATTCTCAGTACAGGGTCAGATCACTATGTCTTATGGTCCAGATGCATTCATCAAGGTCAAGGACGAAACTGTAGAAGTTAAGTCTTGGGCTGATGTTGCTAAGAAGTATGAAACATTTGACTTCAACGGAAGACAGATGCCAGTTGTTGCTGATGCTACATTCGCTGAGTGTCAGGAACTGACAGGTGGTAACTACACTAACTACGCTAGACAGTATTTAGGTTCTACCTTAAATGGTTTCCCTAAGTCACAGGCATTCGAATATCAGATGACTTCTGAAGTTGGTAAGAAGGGTGCTGCAATCCTCTCTACTGCAATTTCTAAAGGCGTTATCAAACATCCGTTACTTGCTGTAAATGATGACAACATGTGGTATACATCTGTTCCTACAGTATTACCAACAAGTGCTGAACAGGCAAATACATTAAGTAGCTATGCTGACTTAGTCAACAACTTCCAGCAGTCAAAAGGTGGCGTTTCAATTTTCTATGACATCATGAAAGATGGCTACGGTTCAATTGCTGGTGCTGAAAATACCGCTGCTGGTTACGCAGACTTCGTAAAGAACAACTGGTCTGGTGCTGCATATCTGATGATCAAGCAGAGCCAGTGGAACCAGCTTAAGGGCTTCTACGAGACTATTAAATAGTTAAGATTATTTATTTGATTCCTGGTGCTGTTTACAGCACCAGGAATATACCTGAGAGGTGATACTATGTTCAAACCACAAATGAAATTTCAAAAAATCCTATTTCCCGTACTGATAGCATTATCAGGTGTCGTTTTTGTATATTCACTGGGTATCATGACCGACATGTATGGCCTGTATCAGACTCAGGCATTAGGCGGTGTTACAGGATCACAGATCTTCTACGATATGCAGGGATATAATCACAACATGATCCTTATATCCATAGCTCTGATCCTGATCAGTGCGCTGCCATTTGTATTTGCATCTAATACCAGAAGAAAATATTACAAAGGAAATGTTATTTCCACATATGTACAGGCTGCTGCATTTGTAATCGCAGCTGTATATATGATTATCAATTCATTAAAATTCAGATCTCAGTTTTTGAATACTGTTGATTTTGAGATGTATAAGATGATGTCCGAAACAATGAACTTTATGTATAGTGAATCTACATTCTTCTTTGATGCCGGAATCATCGTAGCAATCCTGCTTTTAGTTGGTGCAGGTGCTGTAGTTTATAATCTGACTTGGAAAAATAAACTAGTAAAACAGGAAGATGCAATTCTGAAAGGAGAAGCAAACAATGGTTAATGAGAAAATTAAACTTGATAGGATGCGCTATGTCAAAGACAATCTGCCATCCACGTTTGCGATTCTTGCAATTGTCTTTGATGTTCTTTACTTCGTTTTAATATATAAGATCAACAATGATTTCTTCTACAATTCCATGATTGGAGTTTCAATCGTTGTTAATCTGCTGTTTATGCTGTTTGGTTTCTGGGCTTCCATCGAAGTCAAGAACTATCATGGCAAATTCGGCTATTTTATGATTGCTTTAGGAATTATTCAGATCATCAGGATCTTTATCTATCCTATGAAGGCTCATGCTGCTACTTATCTTCAGGGAGAACTTCTTGTTCCGGTTATGAGCAATGGACAGTTCATGCAGTCAATCATCTATCTTGTAGCTTCAGCTGCATTTATGATTGTCGGTGGACTTATGAGTATTAAAAATTCCAGAACTTTACAGAATTATCTGAGTTCTTTAGAGAAGAAATAGAAGGAGAAAATTATGGCAAGTCTTTCATTACAACATATAGACAAGATTTATGACAATAATGTTCAGGCCGTCTATGACTTCAATATGGAAATCAACGATGGTGAATTTATCGTATTAGTTGGTCCATCAGGATGTGGTAAATCTACAACCTTAAGAATGATTGCTGGTCTGGAAGATATTTCCAATGGCAAACTGTTCATTGATGATAAGGATTGTACCCAGCTTCCAGCCAAGGATAGAGATATCGCAATGGTTTTCCAGAACTATGCACTGTATGGCCATATGACAATTTATGAAAATATGGCATTCTCTTTGATGCTTGCTAAGGAAGATAAATATGTCATTCATGAAAAGGTCATGGCTGCTGCTGAGATCTTAGGTCTTACGCAACAGCTCAATAAGAAGCCTAACCAGTTATCAGGTGGCCAGAGACAGAGAGTTGCGATGGGTCGTGCTATCGTACGTAATCCTAAGGTATTCTTATTTGATGAACCATTATCAAACCTTGATGCTAAATTAAGAGGTTCAACCAGAAGAGAAATCAAACTGTTACATAAGAGATTAGGTACAACTATGATCTATGTAACACATGACCAGACTGAAGCATTAACACTGGCTGATCGTATCGTATGTATGTCAATGGGACATGTACAGCAGATCGGTACACCATTAGAACTCTATGATCATCCAAAGAATCTGTTTGTTGCTTCATTCATCGGTTTGCCTCCAATGAATCTCTTCAACCTGAAGAAGGAAGATGGCAAGTTCTATGTTGAAGGTATTGAAACTAAACTTCCAGCTAGAGTTGCTGATGCAGTAAATAAATCTGAAAAGAACACTTTCGTTCTGGGTATCAGACCTGAAGATATCAAACCTGGTAATGATTTCGAGATCGAAGTTAACCTGAATGAAAATACTGGTCACTTCACTCTTACTCATGGCAAGCTGTTTGGCAAGACTTCCGTAGCTAAGTTCAGAGACTGGAAGAACTACAAACCAGGTGAAAAAGTAGGTGTTTCTTTCGACGAAGAGAGAATTCATCTGTTTGATGCTGAAAGCACAGAAGCAATTATATAGGAGGAACAATAGAATGTCTGAAAAAAGAAATAAGGGATTTAAAGAATCTTGGCGTAAATTTATTGTTTCACTGAAGAAGAGACCTCATAACATTCCAATGTGCATGATGGTGATTGCTTTTATTGTTTATTCATTCAATCTGACAAAGATTTCCAACACGACAGCTGTTGTCAATAAACCATTAATGGGTCTATGCGAATTTATCATCATGCTGTTCTCGATCCTGGCATTTGTCTGTTTCTTAAATGCTTATCCAAAAAGACAGAAACCAATTCTGCCAATGGTCATCTTACTTTATGCTTTACAGCTGATCATTGTTGGAGCTGATGTCATTT
Source organism: uncultured Bacillota bacterium (assembly GCA_946537295.1). GTDB lineage: Bacteria > Bacillota_I > Bacilli_A > Erysipelotrichales > Erysipelotrichaceae > Colivicinus. Next base: position 9,678 of record CAMNFQ010000038.1, on the reverse strand, counting down.
ATCTTGGCAGAATCAATGAAGGTTTACAGTCTATTCAGATCACTGATGCCAGAGCATTCATTCCACAGGCTAAGACAGTACTTACAGTACATATAATCATGGTTATCATTACTGTTGTGCTGATCGCTCTTATTCCTGTTCTTGGCAAGATGCTCAACAAGATCGATACTTCAGTTAAACTGTCTGATAACGATGATGTCGAAATCGAACTCACTGATGAGGACGATAGTGGCGAAGCTGTCCGTTCTGGTGGCAAGCGTCACGAAAGTGAAAACTAATCTAATTAACTATGTCTAAAAAGAAAAACAAAAAGATCTCAGAGGCAGAAAGGGACTATTATAAGCTCAATACTGATGCAGTAGAAAGACTGGCTAATGCTGATAAAGGCAAGGCCAGAAAAGTATCTGATGAAGAGCTGAATAAATATAGTAGTTCCAAACTGAGCAGGATACCCGTATGGGTAAAAGCTCTGTTTATCAAATTCTGGTTCGCGGGAGCTGTTTGTTTTTTCTTTTATTGGGGATTGGCTGCCTATATCGGAAACTGGCTTGATCAGATGTTTATCTTCGGTCTAGGTTTAGGTGTCGTCACAGACCTGTTGACCAAGAACGTTATGATCTTTATCAGTTCTGAAGATAAGGAATACTATCCATATATGATGTTCACGTCAAAGAAATACTGGACACTGATCGCAAATATTGCCTATGCCTTTGTCTTACTGGCATTGACGATTGGTGTATATCGATTACTTCATATGAATGTTGAGCCGATCCTGTTTGGAATCATCTATACCGCTTTTGATATGCTGCTGATAAAGATCAGGGATCTGATCAGAGATAAACTGAATCTTGGAAAGGAATAATATGAAGGATAAAGTAGTTGCGTTTGGTGAAATAATGCTTAGACTTACACCTCCTGACTATACAACTATCAGTGAGGCAAAGAACTTTATTGCCAATTATGGTGGAGCAGAAGCCAATGTGCTTGTTTCACTTTCCCATCTGGGAAATGATACGGATTTTCTGACCAGAGTTCCGGATAATCAGCTTGGTGAATCAGCAATCATGCATCTGAAGAGACATGGTGTTGGTACTGAACATATCTTAAGAGGATCATCAAACCTTGGCATGTATTTTGTTGAGACAGGTTTTGGTGGCAGACCTAGTAAAGTCTTATATAACAGAGCACACTCGGCTATCACCAGAATCGGTGAGGATGATCTTGATTATGACGAGATCTTCAAGGATGCCAAGTGGTTCCATATGTCAGGTATAACTCTGGCAATTCATGAAAAATGCCGTAACGTTGCCTACAGATGTCTTGAAGCATGTGAGAAATACAACGTTAAGGTATCATTTGATTTTAATTACCGTTCAAAACTCTGGACAATCGATGAGGCAAAGCCTCATTTCCAGAAAGTAATAAAATATGTTGATGTTCTCTTTGCGAATTTCTTTGATATGAATACCATGTTGGAGATACCTGTAGATCCAAACCTGGAAACTAACGAAGAGAAGAGACTTGATGTTGCGAAAAAACTGATGGAACAGACCAAGGTCAATTATGTATTTGGAACTGACCGTATCGTCCATACTGCTACTGATAATTCCTTATCATCATACTGTATCAGAAAAGATGGTATCTGTTATAAGGAAGGTCCACTAAGATTCTCGATCTATGACCGTATCGGTGGTGGAGATGCCTTCTCAAGTGGCATCATTCACGGCTTACTCAAAGATTATGAGAATCCAAAATATGCCCTGAAGTTCGGTCTGGCTACTTCAGTATTAAAACATACATTATATGGTGATGCTTCAGTACTTTCTGAAGATGAGGTACTGGAATTCATGCAGTCAAACGGCAATGCTGCTGTACAGAGATAGGAGAAAACAATTATGCAGGAATTTATGGGAAAAGATTTCTTATTAAGTAACGATGTCGCAAAGCATCTGTATCACGATTATGCTGAGAAGATGCCAATCATCGATTACCATTGTCATATTTCTCAGAAAGAGATCTATGAAAACAAACAGTTCAAGACTATTACAGAAGTATGGCTTGGCGGTGACCATTATAAATGGAGACAGATGAGAGCCAATGGTATTGATGAAAAGTATATTACCGGTGATGCTTCTGATCTGGAGAAGTTCAAAGCCTGGGCTAAGACTTTATCACACCTGATCGGTAATCCTTTATATCACTGGTCACATCTGGAATTACAGAGATACTTCAATATCTATGAACCACTTACAGAAGATAATGCTGAAGATATCTTCAACAGATGCAATGAAGTATTAAAGACTCTGACAGTCAGAAAGATTCTGGAAGATTCCAATGTCAAGATCATCTGTACAACTGATGATCCATGTGATGATCTCAACTATCATAAACTGATCAAGGAAGATGCTTCCTTAAAGACAAAGATCGTTCCTTGTTTCAGACCTGATAAGGCCAACAATATTGAAAAACCTGATTATCTTGATTACATCAAGAGATTAGAAGAAGTATCAGGTAAAAAGATCAGTTCATTCAAGGATCTGTGTGATGTAATCGATGGTCGTATTGCTTTCTTTGAAAGCATGGGCTGCAGAGCTTCAGATCATGCCTTGGAATATGTTATGTATAATCCGGCAAGTGAAGAAGAGATCGAGAAGATCTTTGCGAAAAGACTCTCTGGTGAATGTGTAAGCAGAGAAGAAGAACTCAAGTTCAAGACTGCCTTCATGAAACATCTGGCTTGTGTATATCACGCAAAGGGCTGGGTAATGCAGTTACATTATGGTTGCAAGCGCGATAACAATACTGCAATGTTCAATAAACTTGGACCGGATACTGGTTTTGATACAATCAACAACTATGCTCCAAGTTCTGAGATGGCTGATTTCCTTAATTCACTCAATGTTGATGGTAACTTACCAAAGACCGTCATTTATTCTTTGAATCCAAGTGATAATGCAGCAATCGTTACAACGATGAACTGCTTCCAGGGTGAAGGTATCAAGGGTAAGCTTCAGCATGGTTCAGCATGGTGGTTCAATGATCACAAGATCGGCATGCAGGAACAGATGCAGACGCTCGCAAATGATGGTATGTTAGCTAACTTCATTGGTATGCTTACAGACTCAAGAAGTTTCCTGTCATATACCAGACATGAATACTTCAGAAGAATCTTATGTGATTTCATCGGTACTTTAGTAGAAAATGGTGAATATCCAAATGATGATAAGGTCCTCAAGGAGATCGTAGAAAACATCTCATACAACAACGCTGTAAATTATCTGGGTTTCAATGATTAGGATCGCAGACAGAGAATATCTGAACCTGCAAGAAGCACTGGACAGTATTCCTGAAGATAATAAGGAAACTAAAGTCATAGATCTTGTAGGAAATGTGATCAATGATCAGATAGAAATAAATAAACCAAATATTATTATCAGAAACGGCATCTTTGATTACGGTCTGGGTGCCTATGAGATCCTTGATGATGGATATAAAAGAGGAACATTCAGAACCTATACGGTCTATGTATCGGCAGATAATGTGACATTTGAAGATCTGAGTGTGCTTAACAGTAATGGCTACAGTTCAGGTCAGGCGATTGCATTGATGATCGATGGCGATAACTTCAAAGCCAGAAATACTCTGATCTCTTCCTATCAGGATACCCTGTTTCTAGGACCACTACCGGAAACAGAGTATGAAAAAGGAGGTTTCAGAGGTCCGATGGAGAAAAAGGAAAGAATCTATCGTCATGCCTACTTTGAGGATTGTACGATCGAAGGTTCTATTGACTTTATCTTCGGGGGTGGAATGGGATATTTCCATAACTGTGAGATAAGATCACTTAATATCCATAGACAGATAAATGGTTATGTCTGTGCTCCTTGTACCTATGAGGATCACAAATATGGCTTTATCTTTGATGAATGTGATTTTACCAGTGAAAACGATATGGAAGACAGTGTCTATCTGGCCAGACCATGGCGAGATTATGGCAAATGTCTGATCGTTAACAGTCACATTGGTTCACATATCAGAAAACAGGGATATCACGATTGGGATAAACCGCAGGCGCACGAAAGAAGTGTATTCAAGGAATACAACAACAAGTGTGAAACACCAGCGGAAAGAGTAGATTGGATAAAAGAAATAACAGATGAAGATCTGGAATATATTAATTCATTAAAACAGGAGGAGAAAAGATGAACGATATTTGTAAAAAGATTCATGACATTGGAATCGTGCCGGTAATTGCACTGGACAATGTCGAAGATGCTGCACCATTAGCGCGTGCACTTTGTAAAGGTGGTTTACCTGTTGCAGAAGTTACTTACCGTACTGCTGCTGCTCATGATGCCATGATCGAAATGAAGAAGGCTTGTCCTGAAATGATCGTTGGTGCCGGTACAGTATTAAACAGAGAACAGGTCGATTCAGCAATCGACGCAGGTGCTGAATTCATAGTATCACCTGGTACTAATCCTGATACGATCCAGTATTGTCAGGAAAAGGGAATTCCAATCTTACCTGGTACAGCAAACGCAGCTGACCTGGAGATCGCTATGGCTTATGGTCTGGAAGTAGTTAAATTCTTCCCGGCAGAACCTTTAGGTGGTCTCAAGATGATCAAGGCTCTTTCTGCTCCATATAATAAACTGAAATTCATGCCTACCGGTGGTGTCAAGGAAGCTAATGTCAACGACTATCTTAATGATCCAGTTATCTTGGCATGTGGTGGTACCTGGATGATCGACAAGAAGGCAATCGAAGCTAAGGATTTCGATAAGATCGAAGCTCTTACCAGAGGTGCTGTCAATGCGATGCTTGGTCTCAAGATCAAACACATCGGTGTCAATGAAGAAAACGGCAATGGTCTTAAACTTGCTGAAGAATTTGCGAGATTCTTTGATGGAACTGTCAGAGAGACTTCCAAGGGCTGGTTTGGTTCTGAATTTGTAGAAGTCATGACAGAAGCTAAGAAGAAGGGTACTCATGGTCATGTTGCTATTCAGACAAACAATGTCGACAGAGCTAAGAGATACTTTGAAGCACGTGGCTACAAGTTTGATGATTCAACAGCTACATTCGATGAAAAAGGCAATATGAAATTTATCTATTTTGCTGATGAGATTGGTGGATTCGCATTCCATCTTACCAAATAAGGAAGAAAGGGGAAATTAATAATGAAAGTTGTAACAATGGGAGAGATAATGCTGAGATTATCTACTCCTGGTAATTCACGTTTTGTACAGACTGATACTTTTGATGCCTGCTATGGTGGTGGTGAAGCTAACGTTGCTGTATCACTTGCCAACTATGGTCATGAAGCATATTTTGTTTCAAAGGTTCCTGCTCATGAGATCGGTCAATGTGCTATCAATGCTTTAAGAAGATATGGTGTTCATACGGAATATGTTGCCAGAGGTGGTGACAGATTAGGCATCTACTATCTTGAAACAGGCGCAAGTATGAGACCTTCCAAGGTCATCTACGATAGAGCTCATGCATCTGTTGCGGAAGCTACACCTGAAGATTATGATTTTGATAAGATCTTTGAAGGTGCTGACTGGTTCCACTGGTCAGGAATCACTCCAGCTATTTCTGATGCTTCTGCCAAGAATCTGGAACTGGCTCTGATCGCTGCCAAGAAGGCTGGTGCTACTGTTTCATGTGACCTCAACTTCCGTAAGAAACTCTGGTCATCTGAAAAAGCCATTTCAATCATGAGACCATTAATGAAGTATGTTGATGTATGTATCGGTAATGAAGAAGATGCTGAACTCTGCTTAGGTTTCAAACCTAAATCAGATGTAACAGCTGGTCAGACTGATGCTGAAGGATACAAAGAGATCTTCAAGCAGATGGCTGAAGAATTTGATTTCAAATATGTCATCTCTACATTAAGAGAATCATACAGTGCTACACATAATGGCTGGAAGGCTCTTATCTACAATGGCAAGGAATTCTATGAATCCAAGCATTATGATATCTTCCCAATCATCGATAGAGTCGGTGGTGGTGATTCCTTCTCAGGTGGCATTATCCATGGTTTACTGACAATGGATAATCAGGGTGATGCTCTGGAATTTGCTGTTGCAGCTAGTGCTTTGAAGCATACAATTCCTACTGACTTCAACCTGGTAAGTGAAGCAGAAGTAAAAGCCTTAGCTGGTGGAGATGCTTCCGGAAGAGTTCAGAGGTAATTCTATGGCTTCATTCAGCATGAATGATTTCAGGCTTGATGGCAAAGTTGCTCTGGTAACAGGAGCAAGTGATGGTATCGGCTTTGCGATGGCCTGTGGTCTGGCTTATGCCGGAGCAAAGATTGCTTTCAATGGCAGAAGTCAGGAAAAGATCGATGATGCGATCAGAAGATATAAAGATCTGGGCATCGAGGCAAAAGGTTATGTCTGTAACGTAACAGATGAAAAGGCTGTTGATGAACTCGTCAGAAAGATCAATGAAGATCTTGGTGTGATTGATATCCTGGTAAATAATGCCGGAATCATCAAACGTATTCCAATGACAGAAATGAGTGTTGAAGATTTCCGACTCGTTGTTGATACTGACCTTAATGCTCCATTCATCTGCGCTAAAGCTGTTATACCTGGCATGATCAAGAAAGGTCATGGCAAGATCATCAATATCTGTTCAATGATGTCAGAGCTTGGAAGAGAAACTGTCTCAGCCTACGCTGCTGCCAAAGGTGGCTTAAAGATGCTTACAAAAAACATCTGTTCAGAATATGGTGCAGCTAATATCCAGTGTAATGGTATCGGACCTGGTTATATTGCCACAAAGCAGACTGCTCCATTAAGAGAAAAACAGCCTGATGGTTCTAGACATCCATTCGATCAGTTTATCATCGCTAAAACTCCGGCAGAAAGATGGGGTGAAGCAGAGGACCTGATGGGTCCAGCAGTATTCCTGGCATCTGATGCTTCCAACTTCGTAAATGGTCATATCCTTTATGTTGATGGCGGTATCCTGGCATACATTGGTAAACAGCCTTAATAGTATATCTTAAAGTTATATGTATATAAGTGTAAGTGAGAGTCTATGTGATTCTCACTTTTAAAAAGAGGGAAAAATATGCAATACAGAAAAGATAAATATGGAAATCCGATTTCGGCTTTAGGCTACGGCTGTATGAGATTCACAAGTCATTCAGGTAAGATCGATATCGATAAAGCTGAACAGGAGATCATGGAGGCCTACAGACAGGGAATCAATTATTATGATACGGCCTATGTCTATCCGGGAAGTGAAGTTACGTTAGGGACGATCCTTGAAAGAAACAATATCAGAGATAAGGTCAATATTGCGACTAAGCTTCCACAGTATATGATCAACAGCAATAAGAATCTTGATAATTATTTCAATGAGGAATTACAGAGACTGAAAACAGATCATGTGGATTATTATCTGATGCATCATCTGACTGATGTCCTTCAATGGGAAAGATTGAAACAGTTAGGTATCAAGGAATGGATCAAGAATAAGAAGGAAAATGGTCAGATCAGAAATATAGGTTTTTCCTATCATGGAAATACCGATATGTTTATCAAGATTCTGGAAGACTATGACTGGGATTTTGCCCAGATCCAGTACAACTATCTGGATGAGAATACCCAGGCTGGCAGAAAGGGCTTAGAAAGAGCTGAAGAACTTGGTATTCCAATCGTGATCATGGAACCTTTAAGAGGTGGCAAGCTGGTTAATATGTTACCGGAAAAGGCTAAGGAAATGATCAAAGAAAACAAGCGTCATTATTCGGCTGCTGAATGGGGTTTAAGATGGCTCTTTGATCAGAAAGGAGTTACCTGTGTACTTTCTGGTATGAATTCACTTGAAATGGTCAAGGAGAACTGCAGGATCGCTTCAGAAGCAATTCCAGGCTGTCTGAATGATGAAGATCAGAAATTCATCCAGAATATCATCACTGAGATAAAAGCTCATGAGAAGGTCGGATGTACCGGCTGTCGCTATTGTATGCCTTGTGTCAAAGGTATTGATATACCTGGTACTTTCAATGCCTATAACCGCATGTATACTGAATCCAAACATGATGGCAGATTCCAATATGCTCAGGCAGTAGCTTTACGTAAGGATGCGAAATTCGTCACAGAATGCATCAAATGCGGAAAATGTGAACTGCATTGTCCGCAATCCATCCCAATCAGGGAAAAACTTGTGGAAGCAGATAAAGCTTTAAGGCCACTTCCATACAAGATCGGTATAAATGTTGTCAGAGCCTTCATGTTTAGAAAAGTTAAACAGGATAAAGTTGTATAATAATGGTGTACGTTTTAGACAAATAATGTGAGGAGAATGTATATGAGTGATACTGCAAAAAAGAGACTGGTAACACGTAGTGATTTTGATGGTCTGGTATGTGCCATGATCCTGAAAGAACTTGATATCATCGACGACATCAAGTTTGTCCATCCAAAAGATGTTCAGGATGGCAAGGTAGATATTACTTCTAACGATATCACGACCAACCTGCCTTTTGATAATAGAGTAGGATTGGCTTTTGACCATCATGAATCAGAATTATCAAGACTTGTAGGTGTTGATTACAAAGATCGTTATATCATCGATCCTGATGCGAAATCAGCAGCCAGAGTAGTCTATGATTACTATGGTGGTAAAAAGGCTCTTCCACGTATCAGTGATGAACTGATGGAAGCAGTAGATAAGGGTGATTCAGCTGATTTTACACTTGAAGAAGTCTTGGATCCAAAAGGCTGGGTATTGATGAACTTCCTGATGGATGCCAGAACAGGTTTAGGACGTTTCCATAATTTCCGTATTTCCAACTATGATCTGATGATGCAACTGATTGATCATTGCATCACTATGAGTGTTGATGATATTCTGAAACTTCCTGATGTTAAAGAAAGAGTTGATCTCTATTTTGAACAGGCTGAACTGTTCAAGCAGCAGCTTAAGAGAATCGCTAAAGTTGAAGGCAGAGTCGTTGTGATCGATCTGAGAAATGAAGAAACAATCTATGCCGGAAACCGTTTCATGATCTATGCAATGTATCCTGAAACACAGATCTCAGTTCATGTTGCCTGGGGCTTCAAGAAACAGAATACAGCTGTCATGATTGGTAAATCCATCATCAATAAGGGTTCTAATGCCAACATCGGTGACCTTTGTCTGAAATATGGCGGTGGCGGACACAAGAACGCCGGAACCTGTCAGATCGACAACGATAAGGTTGATGAAGCTTTACCGGTAATTGTTGCAGAACTCAACAAGGACTGCACTCCTTTAGATTAATTTTAGACAGGCAATCAGTGAAAGATATTTATGTATCTTTCACTGATAATCCTGTATAATATCTACAGAAGGGGTTTTAGCGCAGTTGGAAGCGCGCATCGCTGGCAGCGATGAGGTCACGGGTTCGAATCCCGTAAGCTCCACCATGAAAATGGACACTTAGCTCAGTTGGGAGAGTACCTCCTTGACGTGGAGGGTGTCAGGGGTTCGAGTCCCTTAGTGTCCACCATTGTAAATTAAGGACTTGTTTCATAGAAACAGGTCCTTTTATTATGAAAGAATAGCAAACATGAAAAATACTATTCGTAAGATAAGCCAAATCCTTTTTCCAGCCAGACGTTTTCAGTATTGATCTGTTCATTGGAACTATACCATGGACTTGGAAGT
>CAMNFQ010000037.1 GCA_946537295.1 uncultured Bacillota bacterium | reverse complement strand
CGATGATGACGTTCTTTCCTGAAACTTCACCAATGATATTGGCAGCTTCAGCAACATTAGCCTGAGGACGTCTCTTATCAATGATAGCGATCGGACAACCTAGGATCTCCGCAAGATTTCTGGCACGTTTAACTCCACCATGATCTGGAGAAACAACAACGATCTCGTCTTTTTTGAATTTCTTTCTCTTGAAATACTGACCCATCATTGGTACAGCAGTCAGATCATCGACCGGACAATGGAAGAAGCCCTGAATCTGTGAGGCATGTAAGTCAAATGTTACAACACGGTTTGCGCCAGCAAGCTCCAGCATTGAAGCGACCAGCTTAGCAGTGATCGGCTGTCTAGGCATTGCCTTACGATCCTGTCTGGCATATCCGAAATATGGAATGATGCAGGTTACTTCAGCAGCAGATGATCTTCTTAAAGCATCAAGACAGATAAGTACTTCCATCAGTGATTCATTAACTGGTTTACATGTACTCTGAATGATATAACATCTCTTGCCTCTGACTGATTCACCTAATTCAACAAGGGTTTCACCATCCGCAAAATGTTTGACATCAACTTTTCCTGGTTCGATATTCAGATAGTGACATACTTCATTAACAAGTCCGACACTCTTGGTAAGAGGGAATACGACAACATCATCGAGGCTTTCTTCTTTGGAGTTGATCGCATCCTCAATTGTAAACTTTCTGACTTTCTTATTCTTGATCTCAACTGAATCATACTGGATCTTATCCAGATCATTAAGTCTTGAACTGAGAATCATGAAGGCTTCACATACTTCGTTATTGTATGTAATAACGGCACCTTCGCAATCCTGATCAAGCAGTTTCTTATAATCTGATGCATCCAAGTCAGGATATAGAGGTGATACAAGCAGGGTCTTTCCTTCTGAATCGATCTCTGCTATTACATCTTTGATATCACTTTTTACAGTACAGCCAGGAACCTCATAATCAGCACCTACAACATAGATATCTCTGATGTCATCGATTTTTCTGACTTCCTTTACCGTATGAAGCAGAAGATTTCCACCAAGATACGGTGCCTTAGCTAATTCTTTTTCTTTATCATCGCGAATATAAATAATAGCGTTATTCATGAAAGCCTCCTTAAATATCAAATTAATTATACTATTTATTTCAATAAAGTACGGGTAAAACGTACATAATATCTGTCGTGTTTCATATGATTATAAAGCTGTTTCATAGCTTCCTTATCTTCTGAAATACAGAAGACTGTCGATCCGCTTCCTGACATCAGCACCTCACCGACACCAAAACTTTTCAGTTTATCTTTGATACTTGCGATATCACTGTTAAGGATCAGGGCACTTTGTTCCAAGGAATTACCCAGAAGTCCATTTATATCATCACCATTGATCAGAGCCTCTTTCAACTTTTCAATATCCGGATGATCACACTTCTCCATATCAAGTAATTCATATGCTTTTTTTGTTGAAACGCCGGTCTTTGGCTTTACCAGCAGGACATAATACTGTTTCTTGATATTTATTTCTTCCAGCTGATCGCCTATGCCTCTGACGATCGCAGGGACATTGTAAAAGTTGAATGGCACATCAGCACCAACCTTCAGACAGATATCAATGATCTCATCATAACTGAGATCAAGCTCGTACATCTTCATGAATATTCTCAATGTACTGGCAGCATCAGCAGTACCACCGCCAAGTCCTGCCTTCATTGGTACACTCTTATCAAGTTTTATTTCATAATGATCATTCAGATCATACTTTTCCTTAAGCACTGAAATCATTTTGATGATCGAATTATACTCATTGAATTTAATAAAACTCTTATTGCAGTAATAGGAATCTTTTTCTGCCTTATTGATCTCAAGTACATCATAGAAATCGATTGGTATCATGATCGAATTGATATCATGATAGCCATCCTCTCTGATATTGAAAACATCCAGCGAAAGATTAATTTTGGCGTATGCTCTATCCTTCATTTTTATATCCTCTGATCACATCATATATATTAAGAAAATCAGACAGGCTCAACTGTTGAGCTCTGATCTTAGAATCAAGGTCAGCCTTCTCATAGATCTTTTCGATAAGTTCTTCATCATAAAGATCCTTGAGATTATTATGCAGGGTTTTTCTTCTCATCCTGAAACAGTTCTTGACTAATTCAAAGAACCCAACTTCAAATTCTTTATCTCTTTCTCTGATAGGTCTGAAACTGATCACAGCTGAATCGACATTGGGTGCTGGATAAAAGACATTACGGGAAATGTTCATTTCATTTCTGACCTCAAACAGGTATTGTACTTCAACACTCAAAGCTGAATAATCTTCAGAACCCACTTCGGCAGAAAGTCTGTCTCCCACTTCCTTTTGCACCATGATCGTCAATCTGTTTATATCAAGACCTGATTCAATGATCTTAAATAAGATCGGTGTCGTAACGTAGTATGGCAGATTGCCACAGACATTGACCTTGTCCTGATACTTGGAAAGATCAGCATCCAGAAAATCACCAAGATAGACCTTGAGTCTTTCATCTTTCAGATTATCAGTAAGTAATTGATACATATCAGGATCGATCTCATATGCCTCGACGTTCTTGCTGTATTTCAGTAACATCTGAGTCAGAGCCCCCAGACCAGGACCAATTTCGATCGTTGTAAGATCATGATCGCAGGCAATACCGGCTATCTTATCCACGACATTGGCATCAATAAGAAAATTCTGACCAAACTTCTTCTTGGCCTTGAGATCCTTCATGACTTCTTTTACATAATTGACATTAGCTATCATAAGATCTTCTTTATATCTTCGTATCCGATTCCCAGCATATTGAGTCTGTGAAATAAAGTCTTACCATTACATTTGCCAAGACTGAAGTGTCTTGCGACCAGATTGCGTCGTTTTTCTGAATCACTTTGTCCTGTTAATCCCAGTTCATAGAATTCCGTTTTACTGATACTTTGTTTGGATTCACCATAGCTGATCAGATTATTCAACGCCTTCTCCAGTGTTTCTTTATCAGCATGTTCAATGCCAACCTTTTTCTTTGTCCTGGCATCTTCTTTCATGACAAAGGCATTCTTCAGATTTGGAATCGCTCTATTGATCCGACCACGGATCTTTTCACCCGGAACATCAGGATCAAGGAAGAGTATCACTCCTCTTTTCTCATTGACCTGTCTGATCAGTTCGATCATCTCCTTATTCAGGCCTAAGCCATGGGTTTCGATCGTTTCAACATCAAAAAAAGACTGAAGCCTTTTGGTGTCGTTTGTCCCTTCAACTACAATGACTTCCTTTATCATAATCCCAGAAAGTCTTCCTCTTTTGTCAGCTTATGGTTGTCATATTCATCAATTACGATATAGACATCTTTTCCTAGTGATTCCACTAAAGAAGCATCATCGGTGAAATTGATATCAGCACAGTTTCGGTAACAGTCAAGTATCAGCTCACTTTTAAAAGCCTGAGGAGTCTCAGCCATAAAGACCGTATTCCTATCAACCGTTCTGATAACTTTATTATCATCGACCAGTTTGATCGTATCAGTAGCCATTCTTCCCAGCACTACTGCATTGTATTCCTCAACTTTTTTCTTAACTTCTTCCAGTGTCTGTTTCCTTAGGAATGGTCTTGCTGCATCATGGATCAGAACGTATTCGCTAATAACGTTTTGTAGGCCGTTTCTTACCGAATCCTTGCGCTCTTTGCCACCTTCACAAAGCACAATCTTTTCGTGTTTAAACACTTCATCATAGTATTCTTTATTAGTCACGATAATAACGTTCTGACAATCTTCATCCGCAACAAAAAGTGAAGCAGAATGTTCCAGAACAGTTTTGCCATCTTTCATTCTGTAGAAAGCCTTATTGTAACCAAGCTTTGCCCGCTGGCCTTTGCCCGAAGCAACAATAACTACATCATATTTCATAGTTCATCCTTAACAATATCCAGTACTCTGGCATCAAGATATTTCAGAAGTTCATCTCTATTCACCTTAAGACCGATTCCAAAGGCACCGGCACTTATCTCAATAGTCTCGTGATTCATTACTTCATCATCAAAAACTATTCCTTTATTTTTCTTTACACCAACTGGGGAAACACTTCCTCTTTCATATCCAACTAGTTTAAGCAGATCCTTAACATGGACCATTTCCAGATTCTTGACACCTATAGCCTTGGCACACTTCTTCAGATCGATCTCATCTGCCACTGATACGACACAGATGTAGATATCATGTTCATGGCTAAGGGCAAGTGTCTTATAACATTGTCTGTATTCCAGTCCTAAAAGATCCGAAACAGCTTCACCGGAAAACTTATCTTTATCAATACTGTATTCCAATACTTCATAGCTGATCTTTGCGGAATCCAGCATTCTCATTGCATTTGTCTTCATTATTTGAGTCCTTTCAGATACAGTTTCTCCAGATCAGCTGGCAGATCTGCCTCAATGGTGATACTTTCTTCCTTGAGTGGATGATACATTTCAACATTCTGGGCAAACAGCCCCATTCTGATACACAGATCAGATGCTGAACCATACAGGGTATCATTCAAAATTGGATAGCCGATAGATGAAAGATGAACTCTGATCTGATGGGTTCTGCCCGTATCAAGACTGCATAATAAAACCGAATAGTTATCAGCCTTATTCAAGCCAATACATCTTACTTTAGTTAAGGCACTCTGACCATTGCGATAGATTATCCTCCTGTTGGCATTATGACGATCCTTACCGATCGGTTTATCGATACTCATGATCTTGCCGATATCGATCTTTCCCTTTACAAAGGCATAGTAGTTCCTTCTGATCTGTTTTTCTGATAACAGCTTATCCAGTAATGGCTGGAACACTATTGATTTGGAATAGATCACCAGACCACTGGTTTCTTTATCCAGTCGATGGATTGGTAGTGGTGAAATATATGGCTTATCCGCATAATATGATGCGACGATATCACTCAAGGTAAGTTCATTATTTCCATCGGAATGTACCAAGAGATCTTTAGGCTTATTTACAACCAGAATGATCTCATCTTCATAAACAACATCAAGTTTATAATTCAGTTTTTTATACTGATGGTCTTCAGGATAGATATTGATCTCAAGCTTCAGACCAACGATATCATCTTCTCTTTTTACAGGATTACCATCAAGAAGAATGTGCTTGTTTTGAATTAGAAGATGCTGAATCTTTTTTGAAGGAATGTAATTATCAAAAAATTCCTGTATTGTTTTCACAAACAGGGAATCAACGTTGATCGCCAGCCATCTGTCATGAAGCTCGTATATCATCTACACTATTATAGCAGACTCTTATTTGCCAAAAGAAAAAGGGATGACTCCCTTTATCTGTATTAGTTATGCTTCCAACTGTTTCTTTTTCTCTATCAGGAATCTTTCAAATTCCGCAGCTGGTAAAGGCTTGGAGAAGAAATAACCCTGAATGATATCGCAACCCATCTCCTTTAGAGCTTCAACCTGTTCCTTGGTTTCAACGCCTTCCGCAATCGTTGGAACTCCCAGATATTTGGCAATATCAATGATTACTTCCAGTATCCTGGTATCCTTGCCATTATTGAAGGCATTTCTGACAAAACCCATATCGATCTTCAAAGCATCGATCGGCAGACTTGAGATCATATTTAATGATGAATAACCTGTGCCAAAATCATCCATTTCGATCTTGAAGCCGATGGATCTGAGATCATTGACGATCTCAATTATCTGATTGGCATCCTCTGTATAGGCTGATTCTGTTATTTCTAACAGGAATTCCTTTGCGGTCACATCATACTTCTTCAGAAGTTCCTTGAACCTTTCAACCAGATTGATCTCAAACATATCTACTCTAGATACATTTACAGAAACAGGTACTGTGATACCAATCCTGTTTTTCCAGTCATTGATCTGTTCAACTACTTCTGTCCAGACATAGTTATCCATATCCAATACCAGTCCGTTTTCTTCAAACAGTGGGACAAACACGCCAGGTGAGATCATGCCCAGTTCCGGATGTTTCCATCTGACCAGGGCTTCGGCACTGGAAAGGATCGGGATTTCATTCTGAATATCAAATTTAGGCTGATAGTATACTTCAAACTGTTTTTCTTCAACCGCCTTCGGGAAGCCTTCGATCAGCTGCTCATTATACATTTCTTTTTCATGCATAGCTGTATCATACACAGCGATCGATCTGTTGAAATTGTTACGGATCGTATCAGCTGCAGCCTTGGCACGATCAAAACGTCTTTCTAAATCTATACTCTTATCAACATTTTCATAGACACCCATACGTAAACGTACGATGTTTTCAACTTCCTTATCAAAACCGGAAGCAGCGGCATTGTATATTTCCTTATTATTATCAAGATGAGGACAATAGATCATGAAAGTATCCGCATCCCTTCGACACACGATACCTTCCTTATCGATCATTATCTTTTTCAGTTTAGCTGCAATCTGTCTGAGCAGATCATCTCCATAGCTTCTGCCGAAACGTTCATTGATCATATGAAAACGATTCACATTCAGCAAGATCGCATCCATCTTTTCATCCTGATGATAAAGGTCATGCTGCTGGGCATAACGGAAGAAGAATTCCTTATTATATAAACCTGTCAGAGAATCGCGTTCTGTCTCCTGCAGTGTTTCGTTTTTCTCATGCAGTTCGATAGTCTTATGTATTCTTGCTAATACGACCGCATTAGAAGGATATGGTTTTGAAATAAAATCCGAAGCACCAAGTTCAAGACATTCAACTTCTGAATCATTATCAGCTGTCATTACGATAACCGGAATCTTTTCTGTTTCCGGATCATTTTTCAATTGTTTCAATATTTCTTTTCCTGAAATTGATGGCAACATCAGATCAAGTAATATCAAAGAAAGTTCTGTCTTCTTTTCTTTGATCAAATCGAGGGCCTGTTGCCCATCTTCCGACATCAGTAGATCATAATCATTCTCAAGATACTGTCTCAGTATCTCACGGTTGATCATTTCATCATCAACAATCAGTATTTTCTGCTTGGTATTCTGTTTATAGAAATTATCACGCTTTTTCACTGTTGTCCACCTCACATATGCTATTTGATAATAAAATTATAATACTTCAACCTGATGATTGTAACCTGTCTTTATTATTACTTTTTCTTCATCTCATGCCAGCCTTCAGGAACATAGTCATCATAATAATGATGAGTACCAAAATGCTGAGTAGAATCAAGATTATTCTCGAATACTCTATCCGCATAGCTGGAATACTCTACAGTTGAGCCATCGCTTCGCTCATATGTTTCCACACCCATGATCGATTCATGTCTCATCCTTTGAATCCGATCATCCATTGTTTCGCCACTATTCTGGCCAAGATTGAATCTCATATCATTCTGAGCCATCTGCTGGTTAAGATTATTATGAAACTGGTCAAGATCCTGATGGATCATGTTGGTGATCCTGTCCATTGATGCAAACTGTTGCTGCTGTTGCGCAAATAAAGTATTCCACATTGCCTGATTCTGCATAGACTCCATCTGAGCTTTTTGCTGCTGATATTGTAAGACTTGGGTTCTGTTCTGCTCGATCAGGCTGATCAGTTCTTTGCTTTCTTCCAGACTGTCAACATATTTCATAAAGACGCCTAGATCTTTGGTATCATTACTGATCATATAGGTGATATACGGAATGCTCCATGATGCACTGGATGCCATTACATTCATATCTGTCACAGCTTGACCAAAGGCTTCTCCAGTGATATTTTCGTAAATTCCTTGTCCTTGCACAAAGTCAACTTCAGCACCTATGCGATACAGAAATACCGCTATGATCTTATTGCCTTCTTCATATATACCCATTCCACCATCCAACAGATAATTTCTGAAAACATTGGCGATAGGTATAGAAGATACCGATTGACCAAAACGCAATTCCTCACATAGCTGCGAGATCTGTTTTTCAAAAGCTTGTTTTGCCTTGGCATATGATTTTTCTGAAAGCCCATAATAATCTTTGGCTTCAAGTTTCTTATTCAGGATACTAAATGCCGCTTTATCAAGATCATCTTTTAAAGAAATAACTTCGCTATACCAGGCACCTGAATTGTTCTGTTTCTGGTTTGGTCGAGCATACATACCAAAAGCATCTGGAACTTTCTTCTTTTCATAAAGAAATGTTTCACCTGTTCGATAAAAGATCGTGCAATCTTTTTTATCTGCTTTTGTTTCAACATGAATGACCTGATTATCTGGAAACTTGATCATTCTCATCTGACCTTCCGTTCTAAATCCTTCAGGAAGCTCACAATTTATCAGTGGTATTCCACTATCTTTATCTTTGATTAAGGTTTTCATTATTTACTGCTCTCCTTCAACCATAGAGTTCAATATATTTCTCACATCTTCAAGACCTGATACCACAAGATATCTGTTATCATCATCTTCTACATAGATATCAGCTTCAAAATGATACATCTTCTTTGTGCCATCCTGATATTCAAAGATAATCAGATCTGTATAGTCATCGACTGCCATATTGACCTTTTCACCAAGTTTGATCTTGCTGATTTTATCCAACAGTTCACTGATGATCTGCTGATCATCACTTTCAACATTAAGACCATATTCCCACATACGGCGATACAGTACTTTTATTGGCATTTTATTATCTGTTTCTATCATGTTTTCTTCTTTTCCTTTACATGAAAATAACGCTAATGCACTTATCATCAGCACGATTAATAAAACTATTCTTTTTTTAATTCCAGTTTTCATTTTTTATTCCTATGATACTAAATACTCCTATTCATTCTAATCAGTCAGATAGAACAGATCACCATTGGTTGACATACATAACTGAGTCTTAAGTTTAAGCGTTTTTTCATCTACGATCTTAAAGACAATCTCAGTAACATCCTGACCTGCATATCCCTGCAAGTTATGTTCTGAAACGGTTAAGTAGTAATAGCCATCCTTGATATCATATATTCCTTTATATTGTCTCATACTGTCATAGCAGTTTTCGGTAAAGGTGAAGAAACCTGAATCGAAGAAGACACTAGGCTGGAACATATCATTGAGATCTGCCATCTTTGTTTTGAATGTCTTGGCTACACCTGCTCCTTCTGGACCTGAACTTTCACCACCTTTAACTTCAAATCCGACTGTCAGTTTCTGATTACCGCAAGTAACATCGATCGTAGTCTTACCTGGACCAACAGCTGTCGCTTTTCCTTCAGCATCGATTGTCACAACATTTTCATCATTTGATTTGAAACTCATCTTATCTGTGGTATTTTCCGGTACTGGTCTGATCTCAAGATCCCACTTCTTTGCACCAACAGTTGACCAGTAATTCTTATATAAGGAAGTAATACCTGTACAAGGGATCTCTTCTTTCTGAGTGGTTGAATTATCAGTCGTATTCTCCGTTGTGTTATTTGTGGTGTTTTGAGTTGTATTGTTTTCAGTGTTATCTGTCTTTGGCTTTACATCTGATCCCTTTATCTCAGTTGTTGAAAAGACATCATCAGCCTTTGATCCTTTTAATGAAGTTCTTAATGTGACAGTATTTTCATCTTTCAATTCAAAAATGATCTTGGAAAAGGAACCACTATCTGCCTGTAAAGTACAGACATTATCACTAAGTTCCCACTTTCCCGTTATCTCGTCATAGCCATCTTCATAAGAATCATTAAACACAAAAGAACCGTCCTTGCCAAACCAGACCTTGGAATGATCTTCGTGTCCATAATTGTCAACTGTGTTGTAATAGGTCTTTCCACCAAGTTCATATTCATTTTTCTTTTCATTATCTTTTGGTGTACAAGCACATAAACACATTAATCCTATAATCAACATGATAATTATCTGCAGTCTTCTTTTCATAAAACTCCCTTCTGACATCTAAAAAAGTGTCCTCAAACTGTAATATGATGTGTCATGTCTTATTCTTCAATTTAATTCTATCATCATCTGTCACAAATATTAAAAGACAACAGAGCCTGAAACTATATTTCGTTTTCTTTCTGTTGTCCTTTTGTGTGTATTGTTATTAATTTAATAACTATTTGACAGCTGTGCTATAGAATGACTGCTGATAGATATCTCTGAACTCGTAACAAGCCAGATAGTCCTGAGAGCTGATGTCCATATCACCCAGATACAGCTTATCACTGATCTTGATCGGATCACCAAGAGTATAGGTATCATCATATGTTCCATCATACTTGTAGTAATCACAAATGAATGTGATCTCATCATCAGCATTCAACTTATCAATATTCTTGGCGACAATATCAGTTCCGCCCTTGTAATCATAGGTAGCACCAACTACTTCCATTGATTCATCATCAGTTCTGATGATCAGATTAGCGTATGTACCATTTAACATTACCGGGATACGTCCTAAAGTAACAGTATTATCTCCATCAGTTGTTTGTGAAATGTAGTAGTAAGGAGCTACTTGCCAGTTGCTGTTATCATTTGAAGCAACGACCCAGGTCATTTCACTAGGTTTGAGCAGATTACCATTATCATCAAGTTCAAAGACATTGTCTTTGCCAAGTTCAATATATCCTTCGCCATCATCAATAAACATATTCAGTTTGATACTGTCGATCATTGACCATTGCTTAGCAGTTAAGGCGATCTTGTTATCTTTCCAGTTCAGATCAGCATCAAAATGGTTATTGGCAATATATTTAGCGATCTTGGTGTTATCTCTTCCACCAAACAGTGCTTCTAATCCCGAACCATAGAAATTGGAATACGAGTCATTAGAAGAGTAGGAACCATTCATGAACATTTCCAATACATCCATGATCAGTTCTTCTGAAGACTGATTTGAATAGTAGTTGGAATAATCATAGTTATCATAAGACTGATAAGCATAATGGCTTCCTCCTGATGACAACTGTCCAGAAGTAGAATAAGTCGCAAAGTTTCTGACACAGTCCGCATATTCAGGATTCATATTGATATCATCATAGGTATTCAATACCGTATTAACATATTTACCTGAACGATATGGGAAGTAGATTGAAAGACCATAGGCGTTAGAGATATCAGAAGAAGTATTGTTGTACTTGACTGCAGACATCAGCGACTGAGCCAGTTTCTTTGATTCATCAGTATTGATTCTGGCAGCGAGGTCAACAACATCAACCAGATCCAGATATGAATCAGCTGCAAACTCTCTGGTACCTTTTCTTGCTTGAGCGACCGTCTGGAAATCATAATCGATCAGTTCTGAAGTGCTCGAAGCAAATTCAGATAGTCTTTCTGGTATGAGATCTTCTATTTCAGCCAGATCAACGACAGAAAGAGTTGCGGTCTGACCAGGAGTCTTGTTGCCACACATCTTCACAAAATCATCAGCAATATTCTTACCGATCTCAACTGTATGCATAGAAGTATTCTCACACAGCTTGCTTAGCCAGTTAGTATAATACCAGCCGATACCTGGTTCAGATTCTTCAGAAGCGATCATGTAGTCAGCGTGTTCACTCAGCATGAGCGCTGTTTCAGTATTTGCCATCAGACAGGCATCAAAACCGATGAAGTCAAATTTAACATCAGCTTCAGTCAAAGCTCTATCAAGCTGAGCCAGTGACATTGAACCCTGTCTAGGGAATTTCTCATCATAGCCATAACCACTGACTGTACCTCCGCCATGATCCCACATGATCAGTTCATAACGGTTAGCTTCATAATTGTCTTTACAGTATTCAATAAAACTTAGCAATGTATTTGGATCGATCATAGCACCGGTTCCGGCATTTTCAACTAAAGGCTGAATATTGCCATCACCCACGATCTTATAGATCTGATTGTATCTGTTGGAAATGATTGAAGTATGCCACTTCGTCGTTCCACCGGTATAGACAATGATGTTTACATTATCATTCAGTTTTGCACTGGCCATTTCCTGCAGATCATAGACACCCATGGCATATTGAGATTCCAGATCGGAACCACACATATAGACCATGATCGTGACTTTGTCCTTGTTGTTACCAAGGATCTCAGTACGTTTATTTCTTACTCCGGAAGGAACAGACATATCAAGTTTTCCAACATTGCTCTGAAGCTGCCAGTTGCTGGAATAATGACTGTTGATATTGTTTGAAAAACCTTCATAGGAATTCTTCTCTTCAGTACCGTTGTTTTCAACGACTGTTGTATTATTTGCGACATTGGCCGGAGCCTTTGGTGATAAGAGCCCGCTGATCAGATTAAAAAGCAATACCGCAAGTACAATGATCAGAATTAATTTAAATATGCTGAACGAACTTTTCTTTTTCATTTTTTTCTACCTGTGAAAAGACTTGAGATCAGATCAATGAGACCACCTGATTCTCCTACCTTGCCTGTACCAAGTCCTTTTCTTCCTTTTTTGATCGGTGTAACAGTTCCTTCTACTTTATGTTTTTTTCTTCCCTGAATAGTATCAGTCTTGTTGGTTTCAGCCATTGTCACTCTCCTCCACTTTTTCAAATGCCAAGCCTTTTTCTTTCTCAAATCCATCCAGATATTCATAGGCTTTAGCTAAGGTATTCTGATAGTCTGTTGAATCTTTTTCCATGCCTGGAAATTCATTGATCCTGAAACAGACATTGTCGATATCATGATCTTTCAATTTTATATCAAAATACAGATCAACACTTCCGGTATCCATATACTGTTCCTCAAAGATTGAGATTTCTTTTATATCATCATATCTGAAGACATCACTGTTATCTTTCTTGAAATCCTTCTTCTTTGATACAACAAACTTGGATGCTTTTTCATCAAAATAGATCGTATACTTTCCTGTAACTTCCTTCTCTGGTTTGAAATCATCCAGGGAATCAAGATTGAGCTGACGATATTCCAGATGCTTTTTCATATCTTCAACACTTCTGTTAAGATAATCTTCATCACTTAACCACTCAGAACAGAGTTTTACACAGTTTCTGCAAAGCATTCCATCTTTCAGTTTTCTATTGCCATAACGGGCCAGATCTTCATTACAAATTGAACATTTGTTTTCCATTGTAATCACTCTCCTTTATTTAGATGCTCTATCCTGACTAAGCAGAGCATTCATGGTTGTAACTGTTGCTTCCAGTTCATCAAGCTGTCTTTCACTGCTGTCGGCACTTAAGGAATCAAATGCTGAACAGATCAGTCTGAAGGTTTCCAGCAGTTTGATTTTTGCGGATTGCAGATCTTTTCTTTCCTTATCATGTTTTTCCAGATTCAGATAGTTGTTGCTAATTTCTACCAGCATCGGCAGATAGTGTTCATACAGTTTTCTTTGGGAATTACTTTTGACACCATCACTGATAAAGACTTCGTTTTCATTGATTCTATTGATCGTCTTATCAATTTCCTGTTTTACTTCAACATCATCAATTTCTTTTTTTACCATCACTAGATCCTGGATGACATTCTTTCCTTCCAGAATAATATTTGAAGCATATACCTTATCCGCAAGTCTTTCTGTGATCATCCTAGGACTAAGTTCACTTATTGAATCAAGGAAGACACACAGACGATAGTATTGTTTTTCATCAGCATTATTCAGTTCATGCATATTCATCTTTTTCTTATCACTGCCTTCTACATATAATGTATTGGCATTGATGCGATCGGTCTTGTTTTTCTTGAAGATGCGACAATTATCAACGATCTGCATTTCACCATTAGCTTTAAGATATTCATCGATATTCTTTAAAGAGAAGGTCTTCTTCTTTTTACGACCGTTGTTGTCGATAAATTCATAACGCAAGGCATTATCCTTGATCAGTGTGCTTTTTCCCGCAACATTAACATTTCTTCCCATCATAATAGCTACCGTAAATATTCCAATAATCAGTATTCCTAAAACGATCAGTGCAATTTTAAATACCCCTGAGATCGCGTCTAGTATTTTCGGATCAAACATCGAGATTCCTGTGACCATTGAGGTGATTACACACAACAACAGAAAAAGAACCAGGAGAAAACCAAACGCTTTCAGAATAGAGGAAAATAATTCACCTGACCTTTTATCTTCATTCATTATCTTTATTATATCTTTTTTTGATTTATTTATTAAAAAGAGGCTTTTAAGCCTCAAAGTTAATCTTACT
>CAMNFQ010000036.1 GCA_946537295.1 uncultured Bacillota bacterium | reverse complement strand
CAGAAAGTCTGGGTAGAAGATTGATGAAAAAACTTGGAAATGCTATATTATAAGTGAAATGTCTTCGTGAGAAGAAATGAAAGGGAGTGCAACTAACACTCCCTTTCTTTATGACTCACTCATTCAAACAAGTTATCTACTTACAATTTTAATCGTATAGTAGATAATACAGAGAACCCAAAATATGAGATCTACTGTTTTCATAAAATGAAATGTCTTCGTGAGTAAGCCATAGGAGATTATGTAAAAACATAAACATACCTTCAAAACAATTATAACAAGCATTAAATATTGGTCGTCTGAAATTGACGACTTTTATTTTATGCAATCACACACCCTGATCAGGTGTGTTTTAATAGATCAAGATTTGAGATAAAGGAGAAAAGATGAAACATCTCAAAAAAGCTGTAACCTCCTTTGTCATCTCATCATCCAGGAAGATGTTGTGAGACATAAGTTTTATTGGTAGTGTTTAGGAAGACACATTGAAATTCCTAATATATAAAAAGGAGGATTCAATTTCCTTCCTTTCTTTACCTTCTGTTATGCTTTCTGTTTCTTTTCTATGTAGTCAACTACATCTTTAATCATTCTGATCTCAGCTACATCCTTATCTTGCACTTCGATATTGAAGGCATCTTCCACTGAACCGACAATGCTTATGAGATCCAAAGATGATAAACCAAGATCATCAGTCAGTATGGAATCTTCATTGATCCCGATCTTATCATCACCTAAATAATCACGTACGATCTGTTTTAACTGTTCAAATATTTTCTGGTTCATATTCATTCTCCTTCATATGCTGTTTATAATTCTGAAATCTTTATGTCTTGGTTAGTGATACAACGCTTTATTGTAGAAATAACTATATCAAACAGTTCATCAACATCACTTTCCGGTACTTTGATATTATGATCAAAATGCAGTTTCAGTTTTCCCTTTGAAGATCTATCTTCAATTGTGAAGATCGTTGTATCGATAGAATAGTTGCAATAGTACTGTGCAGCGTCTACTTCAACATCCTCATCAAGCTTGGCGTTCTGATAACTTACCCAGATATCATAAAGCATCTTCTTGCTGTCGGCATTCTTTTCTGCGCCTCTGTGATGCCGCATAATACCGATCGATTTAAGTCTTACATGATTCAACAGATCCGCAAAACTGAAATCATCTTCCATTTCAATCAGTACTGGTGAGCTTGTCACAAACATGCTGACGGTATTCTTTTCCTGAAAATCATTTCTGTTTAAGGCAACGGAGCCGACATAGAACAGATTTCTTTTCAGTCTCTTTCTCATATAGATACAGATTGCAGCCTGAAATAAAGTAAATGGTGATACATTATTGATCTTGCAATAATCCATGATCTGACTGGTGAGATCTTCATCCAGTATTACAGTTCTTCTTGTTGCTTCTAGAGAGGTGTAATGTTCAGGCCAAAGCCAGGTTGCTTCCGGACATTTTTCATATTCGCTTTTCATATAAGCAATATCACGTGAATGTCTATCTGAACCTATATATGTATCTTCCTTTTCCGCAAGCTGTTTAAAACTGAACGCTTTTACTTCCTTGCCGTCAAGGATCTTCATAAGCTGATTCGCTATCAGCATGATCGCCCAGGCATCTCCTACCACATGATGGATCTTGAAGATCACACCGTTAGTTTCAGGAAGATCAACGATGATCATTTCACAACAGGCCTTTTCTCTATTTAACATGCCCATTGACAGCTTGGTAAAAAACATCTTTGTATTGTGCAACACAACATTCTTAACAAGGCTCAGCGATGGTTTTTCTGACTTCCATGTTTCTTTGGAAACACCACTTCCTTCGCTGTGAATATCGAGTTTTAATGGTATCGTTGCATATACGGATGCCCAATCATCAAGTTCCTGCTTGTTTGAAAAACGTTTTACTTCAAATTCTTTTCTCTCAAAAGGTCTGCAGTCCTGATATACTTCTTCATCTTTCTCAATGAAAACAGTTCTTAAACCATCATTGATCCTGAACAGTTCATTTAAAGCATCCTGCAGTTTCTGAGTATCGATCCTGCTTG
This sequence comes from uncultured Bacillota bacterium, assembly GCA_946537295.1. GTDB lineage: Bacteria > Bacillota_I > Bacilli_A > Erysipelotrichales > Erysipelotrichaceae > Colivicinus. Next base: position 12,410 of record CAMNFQ010000036.1, on the reverse strand, counting down.
GAAACAGAAGTGAACCGCACAGAAGAAGAGCCTGACCAGCGCCAGACTTATCAGCAAAATACATGAATTTCTGAGAGTCGTTTATTTTATACATAAAAAGATTATAGAACAATTTTGAAGTTTAGTTCAATTTTTTGTAAAATTTCTAGAACATATATAACCTATTGTTTCTTCTTATACCCTTTAAACAGCAGGCACGCAAACAGCGCACACAATACTTCACTTACCAGCATCAAGCCCATCAGATCATCACCCTTCAAGATGATTCCAATAACTGATACAGGTATGGCAATGATCCCACTCAATGAACCGAAGCCTCTATAAAGCCGTCTTCTTGTCAAGAGCCTGTCAAGACCATTTATTCTTTCGCTGATGAGTTCGCCAACCCCAATAATCATTAATACTGCAGGTATTATTGCTGATACACCCAAAGCTATATATCCCCGGTCGAAACAAAGATATGTACACACCAGCCAGGAAATCCAGCCGATATTACCCGGTATGTCATACACGATCCAGCGAAGATCAGGTATTTCTGTTTCATACATATCATTCATGATCTTTTCTTCCGATATCTTTTTAATGATGGCCAGCAGCGATTTACACTTTGACAATACTCTTCGTATTCCTGTGCAAACATCTTACGCAGCCATACTTCTTCTGTGTGCATCAGCACGATACTCATGAAAACCCAGAATATCAATGGCAGTACAAGAAAACATATGTTGCCTGTCATCAGCAGTATGCCATCACAGGCTATCATGATTGCAGAATAGATAGGATTGCGAACGTGCGCATAAGCCCCGGTTGTTACGAGCCGATTATGCAATATACCATCATCTATCTTAGAAACAGGTACCGCATATATCCACAAAGCAATTCCTCCAACAACAAGAACAGCACCAACAACACCCATAATTGTCCTGGCAGGAGCATTGATCCTTCCTTTCAGAATTAAATCATTCTTCTGTAACAGAATAGCTATCAGAGTCAGTATAATCATAAAGCCACCAATAAACGGACCTGGTCCATAGATTGGTAAATGCTTGTTATTATTAATTGAATCATGTTTTTTGTTCATATACTCTTACTTCTTTGCCAGTCATCTCCTGCATCTGTTTCATGCCTTACAAAACGGAAATCACACAAGTCTCCCCCATTACATTAAGTCTTGGTTCTGATGAAATCCGTATATGGTAATGAACCATAGTTGATGATATCGGCTTATCGCAACCATTTTTTCTAAAATATTTCTTTTCTTTTTGCTTGTTTTTTTTAAATACTAGACACTCCATTTGGAACTGTCTAACTGAAGGTCGTACATATGTCGGTAGATTCCGTTCTCTTTTGTATAAAGTTGCTTTGGACTTCCTTGTTCAGCAACCTTGCCTTCACTTAAAACAATGATCTTATCTGCATTTTCAACCGTTCTCATGCGATGGGCAATCACCAATACTGTCTTGCCTTTCAGCAATCTTGATAAGGCACTTTGTACCTTTGTTTCGTTTTCAACATCAAGCGATGCTGTTGCTTCATCAAGCAAAACGATTGGTGCGTTTTTTAACAAGGCTCTGGCAATTGAGATCCTTTGTCTCTCTCCTCCGGAAAGTCTTGCCCCATTTTCGCCGATCATAGTATCGAATCCTTCTGGCATTTTTTGGATGAATTCCAGACAGTTTGCAGCCTTGGCAGCTTCATATACCTCTTCATCACTTGCCCCGTGTTTTCCCAGACGGATGTTTTCTCTCACTGTATCATCAAAGAGAACTACATCCTGAAAGACCATTGAATAATCCGTCAGTAACACCTCGGGATCAACGCTCTTGATATCAATTCCACCGACTGTTATAGAACCTGAACTTACATCCCATAATCTTGCCGCCAGACGGGCACAAGTGCTTTTACCTGAACCGGAAGGTCCAACCAGAGCAGTGACCTCGCCTTCTTTTGCAATAAAGCTTACTTCATGAAGAACTTCTTCGTCGTTATAGGAAAATGATACATTCTTAAATTCTATGTCATGACCATCCGGTTCAAATGTCTCTGAACCGTTTGCAGCTTGTGTATCATAGATCTCATTCAGACGTTTTGCTGAAATCTGAGAGATAAACATTTCCGCTATAAGTGCCAGCGCCTGATCAAATGGTGCATACACTCTGGTGATGACCATCATAAACATAAACAGCAACATGAAATCGATCTGTCCCTTCAGAATCAGATTTACTGCGGTAAACATCGTTGAAGCGATACCAAGTCTCATTATTACACTCGCTCCATTAACAAACAGACCGGTTACCAGTTCTCCGTGTTTCATGATCGTTTCATGTTCGTCGATCTTTTTATACAGTGAATCAAGATATTTCTCTTCCTGATTTGTCGCTTTGATTTCTCTGACGTTTTCTATTGCTTCCTGTATACCATCAGATACTTCGATTGCGGCATCTTTACTGATTTCAGAATTACGTTTCTCTATCGTTCTTGAGCCAAAAAGCAGGATAAATGCTACCGGAACTCCCCACAGACAGGCAAGTGCCAATCTCCAATCACGTATAAACAGCATTATGGCAATGATGGCTGTAGATATATAGGCGCCATATAGATAACCAAGACAGTGTGACCAGACATGTTCAAGACGATTGACATCGCCCATGATAGTTTCTGTCAGATCTGCCAGATCTCTTTTCCCAAAATATCCTAATGGCAGTTTACGAAGTTTTTCAGCTAAGGAGATCCTGACATTCTTTACTTCTGAATAAACCAGGCCATAAGTAGCCTTATATTGCTCAAGATGGCTTAAAAAAGACAACACTATAAACAATAATACTAATCCTATATATAAAACAGCAGATGGCAGAGCATCATTGCTGATAATTACTGCCATATAGTTTTTCATAAGCAGGTAGAGTATTCCTGCACCGGCCATAACTATCAGATTCACCACAACTGTCCAAAGAGCTCCCTTTTTGGTATTGATTAATCCCTGATCTGTTAAGGCATAGGTCTTCTTAAACTTTTCACCAAACATTTATGCTACCTCCTTTTCTGAAGTGATCTTCCAGCTTACAGCTTGATTGTATTCGTTCCACATCTGAGCGTATTTACCATTTAAAGAAAGCAGTTCTTCATGTTTTCCTTCTTCAACCAATTTCCCCTGATCTAAAACCAGTATCCTGTCTGCCGAAACAACTGTTGAGAGTCTATGTGCAATCATGATGACGGTTTTATTTTTCATCAGTGTCTTCAGTGCTTTTTGTATCAATGCTTCGTTTTCCGGATCTGCAAATGCTGTCGCTTCATCCAGAACGACAATCGAAGCATCTTTCAATATTGCTCGAGCCAAGGCAATACGTTGCTGCTCACCTCCAGAGAGGAATACACCCTTCGCTTTTACCTGCGTATTAATACCACTTGGCAGTTTAGCGATTATTTCTTCACATTGCGCAGCCTTCAAAGCTTCTGTAACTTCCTCTACGCTGGCGTCCGGTCTGGCCATTCTGACATTTTCCAGAATCGAAGTCTTAAACAGATGATCATTCTGAAAAACAAACGCTATCCTGTTCATCAGTTCTTTCTGATCTATATTTCTTACATCAACCCCACCAATCCTGATGCTTCCTTTACTGACATCCCAGAATCTGGGAATAAGAGAGGCTGTAGTTGTTTTTCCTCCTCCGGAAGGTCCTACCAAAGCTATCGTTTCTCCATTATTAACTCTGAATGATACATCATCCAAAGCCGGATAATCAGATCCTTCATATGTAAACGAAACATGATCAAAGACGATACTGTTATCTGCCGGTATTTCTTTCTTATCCGGCACAGGCAATACCGGTGCATTCATTACCTGATTGATCCTCATCAGTGCCGTATCTGCCAACATCATTCCCGAAGCCCCAAACATTATTCTTGCCAGCGCTGTCGATATTACAGCAGAAAAAACGCTATAAAAAGCAAAGTTTGTTACAAACTTTAGAAAATTACCTGAATTCAAAGCAGAAGCGCCAATTAACAGAGCAACCGGAATCAGAAAGACAAAAGCTCCCTCCGTTGCAGTAAGATTTATTGCCTGAGGCACCTTACAGACATCTGCCTGATAATGTTCAGCCTTTTTACTGTAATCATTGATCGCCTTTTCAAAAGCTTTAAAAGAATAAACAGTCTGCTGAAATACCTTAACTACCGGTATCCCTCGCACATATTCTGTGCCGGCTTTTGACATGACATCTTGCGCTGTCTGGTATTCCGCCATTAAAGCTGCATTTTTTCCACCCATCATCGAGAAAAGAGCTCCGACAGATACTACGCCTGCCAGCATACAAGAAAGACCCATTCGCCAATCAAACACTATCATCAAGACTACAAGACTAAGAAACATTGCGATCGTTCCGACAATATCAGCCAGATTGTGTGCTAGCAATGTCTCTGTGTCCGCCGCTCCATTATCAAGTCGGTTTCTTAAAAGACCTGAGCCATTATTGTCAAAGAATCCTAATGGCGTCTTCATCAGATGAGTTATTCCCTGTTTTCTGATATTGGATGCTGTTCTGAAAGCTGCAAGATGTGTACACATCAGGGCAAAGAAATAAACCACAATACCCGATATCGCAAAAGCGGCTGCCATCCATGCATACTTTCCTATATTTACTGCTTCACTCCAGTTAGGAGCGACATTTATGAGATCTCTCAATACCAACCAGATACAGACATAAGGCATCATACCCAATACCATTGCTACAGCTGAAAATATCATTCCTAAGAAAGTCAGGCTTTTATAATTTCCAGCATAAGCAAGAAGCACCGAGAGACTACTCTGCTTTTTTTCTTTCATACGACCCCCCTCATTATTCAGTTAGTTTTAACTAACATAATGATTATCTCATATTTTTTGTTTATGGGGGCTTTTATTATTCACCGCAATATTTGCTCAGACAATTATGATATTATATTTATTCTGCCGTGTTTTTTACTGGTGTTATAAAATAGAATTAATATAAGGAAGAAAGTATAATACAGTGGAATATTTTAAATCAAAAACATTTATTCTACATATCATAAACAAAGTATTGTTTTTATTTATGATTCTTTTCTTATTGGCTTCTTCAATACGCATATATGCCGAAGATAATGATGTAAGTATTGAAGACTATAATGGAAAACCAATCGGTGTATTGGTAGGTCCTTTGATGGAAGGTATAGCTGATGAGTATTTTCCTGATAGTGAACATCTGCTTCTGAATTCCTATGCTGATTGCATCAGTGCCTTACTGACAAATAAGATCGATGGCTATCTTGCTGATGAACCGGGACTCAAGATGACGATTGCTGAACGTCCGGAAATAGATTATGTTAAACAAAGACTTATGGAAAACAAATACAGTTTTGCGTTTAAGAAAAATGATCCTGAAAGCAAGAAACTATGTGATGAGTTTAATACATTCCTTTCAAAGTGCTATGAAGATGGCACAATGCAACAGATTGAAGATATCTGGTTTGGAAATGATGATAATAAAAAAGTAGTTGATATGTCTGGCCTAGGTAATGGCAGGATCCTAAAAGCTGCTGTTACTTCCAATGATATTCCTTTCTGCTTTATCAAAGATGGAAAGTATGTCGGCTATGATATCGATCTTATTGTCCGTTTCTGTAAAGATAGAGGATATGGACTGGAACTAAGTGATGTTGATTTTGCCGGTCGTATTCCGATGATCGAATCCGGCAAGTGTGATTTCACAAATGATATGAACGTAACACCGGAAAGGGAAGAACAGGTACTGTTTTCTGATCCGACAAGTCATGGCGGTGTTGTGCTGGCGGTACGTTCTTCAGATCTGCAAAATAGTAATAATTCAGTTACTAAAAAATACAACAGTATTGATGAACTTGCAGGAAAAACTGTCGGTGTACTCACTGGCGCTATTCATGACAAACTGCTCGAGAAGCGCATTCCTTCTGTTAATCTGAAATATTTTGGCAGTATTGCTGATCTGACTGCCGCTTTAGAAAGCGGACAGATCGAAGCCTATGCCGCACCAAAATCTAATGCTGATTTCATAATCAAAGAGAATAATAATTTAGCTCAGATTGATGAACACCTGAAGGATTCTCCTTTGGCTTTTGCTTTCAAGAAGAGTGACGAAGGAAAGAAACTCAATGAAAAATTCAGTAACTTCATTCTCTCACTGAAAGAAAGCGGAAAACTTCAGGAATTAAAAAAAGAATGGTTTGAAGCTGAGGAATCGGAAAAAGAACTAATCGATTACGAATCACTGCCAGATACAAACGGCACTTTGATCATGGCTACTGATGGAACAACGTTTCCTTACACTTATATCAGTGATAATCAGATTGTGGGATATGAAATTGAGATAGCTGCTCTTTTTGCCCAGGAATATGGTTACAGACTTCATGTTGAAAAAATGAACTTTGATGGCATTCTTTTAGCTGTTCAAAGTGAAAAAGCCGATTTTGCCGGATCATGCCTGGCGGTAACTGAGGAGCGAAAAGAAAGCGTAGATTTTTCTGAAAGTCACCTCACCGAAAGCGTTGTCCTTGTCGTGCTTAAAGATAATAAAACAGATACTGACAGTTTCTTTGACAATATCTGGAACAGTTTTTCTAAAACCTTCTTACGTGAAAATCGTTGGAAACTCTTTGTCGAAGGAATTGCTACAACAACCCTGATCACTTTGCTTTCTGTTTTCTTTGGCACAATACTTGGTTTTGCGATATTCATGCTTTGTCGTAATGGAAACACCTTAGCTAACACCATTACCGGTATCAGTGTCTGGCTCATTCAGGGTACACCTATGGTTGTCTTACTGATGCTGCTCTACTACATTATCTTTGGATCAATAAAGATCAGTGGACTTATTGTAGCGATAATCGGTTTTACTTTGACCTTTGGCTCATCTGTCTTCGGCCTATTGAAGATCGGTGTTGGTGCGATTGATCGCGGACAATACGAAGCTGCCTATGCTTTAGGACATTCCAATCTACAGACCTTCTATCGTATCATCCTGCCTCAGGCTATCCCTCACGTCTTACCAGCCTATCAGGGAGAAATAATTGGCTTACTTAAGGCCACAGCTGTTGTCGGCTATATAGCTGTACAGGATCTTACTAAAATGGGTGATATCGTAAGAAGCAGAACATATGAAGCATTCTTCCCTTTGATTGCTGTTACGATCATATACTTCATACTGGAAAGTCTGTTTACTTTTGTTATTAACAGGATCCGTTTTGTCTGTGATCCGAAAAACCGTAAACCTGAGCAGATACTGAAAGGAGTGGACATCCATGATTAGGATTGAACATCTTACTAAAGAATACAGTGATGTAACTCCACTTAATGATGTAAATGTTGAAATACATGATGGCGATATCATCTCGCTCATTGGTCCTTCCGGTACTGGTAAAAGCACTTTCCTAAGATGTATCAATCTTCTGGAAAGACCAACATCCGGACACATCTGGATCGACGATCAGGAAATAACAGCCAAAGACTGTGATATCAATAAGATCCGTCAGAAGATGGGAATGGTCTTCCAGAGTTTCAATCTCTTTGATCATCTTACCGTCATTGAAAACATCATGTTTTCACCAATGGCTCTTAAAGGCATCTCTAAACAGGAAGCATATGATAAAGGTATTAAGCTTCTTAAGATGGTAGGCCTTGCGGAAAAAGTCTTTGCCTACCCTTCTGATCTTTCCGGTGGACAGAAACAGCGTATAGCTATTGCCCGTACTCTGGCGATGGATCCGGAAATTATTATGTTTGATGAGCCGACCAGTGCTCTTGATCCAACCATGGTTGGAGAAGTTGAAGCTGTTATCAGAGAACTTGCCAAGACAGGTAAAACCATGATAATCGTTACCCACGAAATGAACTTTGCCCGTTCCATTTCCAATCGTGTCTTCTATATGGATGAAGGTGGTATCTATGAAGATGGTACACCAGAAGAAATCTTTGAACATCCTGTACGTGAAAAGACCAGACGCTTTGTTCAGAAACTGAAAGTATTAAGCCTCAGTATCACTTCACGTAACTATGACTTCTTCAACATGGCAACCCAGATCGAGCTCTACTGCAACAAGAATCAGATCCCTCCTGTCCTGGCAAACAGGATCCTTCTGGTTTTTGAAGAGTTAACACAACTATTAGTTTCCCAAATCAGAGAACCGCAGATTATCGCTGAATGTGAATATTCTGAAACAGATGAAAATGCTCAATGGACTTTCTCATATTCCGGTCCACAAATAAATGTCATGGGATCTGATGATGAACTTGGTACCATGGTCCTTAAAGGCATGTGTGAATCAATAGATTATAAGTATAATAAAATTACAGAACTGCCTAATCAATTGAGTCTGAAAATTCGTAATATCTGATTATTATATTTTCTAGATAGTGGGGTAAACATATATGAATGACATTGAAGAATTAGTCCATTATTGTAAAGAATCGGATCCTCTTGGATCTTTGTTGCTGACAGGTGAATGGGGATCAGGAAAGACTCATCTGATCGAAAATGATCTTGCTGAAGCCTTAGGTCCTGATTATGTAATTGTCAGAGTTTCCCTTTTTGGTGTTAATAATATTAAGGCACTTCATGATACGATCACCCATAAATGGATCGATGCCTGCTACCCATTAATGGGAAGAATTATTTATCGGAAAGAAAAAAGAGATGAACATTCAGGATTCACCAAGTTCATCAATTCTCTTATTAAGAAATCTAATCCCATCGTCGGTGATGCTGCTGATTTCCTGTCTTCTATAAACATTATAGACATGGTCAATATCAAACCGATGTTTGAAGATGCTAAGACACATAATTTAAAGAAAGCAATTCTGGTCTTTGATGATCTGGAACGCTGCAATATCGATCCGGTGGAATTACTTGGAACGATCAACGAGTATTGTGAAAACCAAAGTTTCAATACCATAATCGTCGCAAATCTCAGATATCTTATGCTTACATATAAAGGCAATCCGATTGTCTTTAAAACACTTAAGGAAAAAACTATTACTCAGACAATTCTGTATCAGCCAGACTATAAAACAATCATTCATAAAATCATTGCTGAAAGAGATTGGCGTGATGAAGAATATAAACAGTTCCTTATTGATAATGAAGCGATGATCATTGATGTATTTGAATCTTCATCAGATGTCGTTTCAGATAATCAGACTTATCAGAAGTCACACAATCTTTTAACTCTCATCGCTTCCTTACAGAGTTTCTTTCGTGTGTATTATCATTTGAAAATGGCTGGTTTTGAAGATATAAGTTCCATTCTTTCATCATTTATTCCGTTTATGATCTGCAACAACAACGGTATCATCAAAAACGATCAGATGGTCTTTGATGTAAGTGATGAAGAAATCAAACTTCTTTATCCTCAGTATTCTAAAGACAGAGTCTTTAATTCAGTGAGAAACTGGATCACCACAGGCGGTTTTGATAAGGAACAATTCTTCGCCGAACTTAAAGAATATACAGATAATCATTAACCTTGATTGTCTATATGAGATTCTGGTTTCTCATTCTCAAAAACAACAGTCATAATAAAAAGAGATGAAACAGATTTTTGTCTGAATCATCTCTTTTTTCTTTTAGCTTATTGTTTAACGTGCTGGGCCAGACTGATCGCAAAGCCTGTAGGTGAAATCATCAGTGCAGCCTTGCTTGAACCTGTATCAGTTGTCTTGTCTGTTCCATATGCATTGACAAAACCTTTAGACTGTAACAGTTCATATGCTTCTTCATAATTATCAACATTCATTCTGATAACTGTTCTATCAGCTTCAATTGGAGCTTTGGCAATTGAGATAATATGTCCATCATTGTCCTTCATGACTGTTGAAGTAATTGTGCTTCTGGTTTCGAATTCTTTTTTATGTTCTTTTTCAAAACCTAAAGCATTGAATATTTCAACAATCTCGTCAGCTTTTGGTGAAATGATCATGGTGCTGAAATTAGTGATTTTCATTCTTGTTTTCCTCCGTTTTATTATTTTATTCTAATAATTTATATATGCGGTTATTATTACACAGAATGTAAACTCGTGTAAACATTTTTATTTTATTGTACCTACATTAACAGTTAAACAAGCAATAATAAAAGGTTCCGCTGAGGCAGAACCTTGTGTGTAATATGTGCTTGCTAAATCCTATTCTACAGTAACATCAGGATTTGCAACATCACCAAGACCATCATATCTAATAGATGCAATCGTCAGATCTTTGATAATATCTTCTGTTTCAGCATCACCTGGATTTTCAACTTTTTCATTGAACTTAACAGCATAAGCGAATAAACCATAGTTCATATAGAATTCCTGATCTTCCAGATTGTAGCCTGAGCTTATCCAACCTTCATTTGTCAGATCAGCACCGGTCTTTCCGACATACTTATCAAGATCTTCCTGTTTTGGTTCGTTAGCTGTGACATTTTCAATATGATCGATCTCAATTGGAGCAACTAATTCGTTGTACTTCTTCTGATAGTCAGGATCTGAGAAATCCAGATTGAATATTGCATCAGAAAGTTCCTGAGTCAGATTACATACAGCTCTATAGACTGTTCCATTTAATTCAAAAGCATAAACCAGCTTATCAGATGTGCTTGTTGTTCCCAGATTTGGTAAAGCCAGGACATCAGCTAATGTTTTAGCATCTTCAACATTTTCAACTGCCGGTCCATCATAACCGTTTGATACATTAAATACCGCAACATATGCTACATCAGCATCAACAGTTACTGTGATCTGCATATCAGTTGAATAATCAGCACCATCCTTGGTCCATTTTGTAAACTTATACTGTGGATCATCTTCTACCGCCAGCATAGTTACTTTTGAACCAGGTGTGATATTCATATATGAAGATTGAGCAGGGAATTCCGGATCATATTCAGGTGTTTCCTCTCCATCAGCTACTGCAATTCTTCCTAAACCTTCTGTAGTGACCTGAATGAGTACTGTATCTCCACTAGGTGTGGCTTCTTCCTTTTTTGCACAGCCTGTCATTACCAGTAACATAACAGCAATAAGTAATAGTAGTTTTTTCATTTTAAATCCTCCTTATAGAATTATACGAAAGATATCTTTGCTTGGCACTAAACTGTTTGCCGTATTTTTCAATTAAGTATAGTATTAAATTAGAAAATATATTAATACAAAAATAATTGAAAAGCTTTAAAAATGAATAAAGAAGAATTCTATTTTAAATCAAGTGATGGTCTGACTGACATCAGAGCTATGCGCTACATTCCTGATGGTGATATTAAAGCTGTTTTACAGATAGCACATGGCATGATTGAATTCATTGACCGTTATGAAAACTTTGCCCAGTATCTCAGTTCTAAAGGAATCCTGGTAACCGGAAATGATCATCTGGGCCATGGTGGTTCTGTAAAATCAAAAGATGACTGGGGTTATTTCGGAGATAATGGCAACGAACTGGTCCTTAAGGATATGTATGAACTTACCAGAATCACCAAAGAACTGTATCCTGGCAAACCTTATTTCCTCTTAGGTCATTCCATGGGCTCTTTCTATGCCAGACAGTATCTGTGCTTCCATGGTGATGAACTTAAAGGTGCAATTATCATGGGTACAGGTCATGAATCATTAGGAACTGTAAAAGCCGGTATGTTCATGTGTAAGCTGATCGCTGCTTTCAAGGGTTGGCGTTATCGCAGTAACTTTGTAAATCAGGCAGCATTCGGTGCTTACAATAAGCATTTTGAACCTGCCAAGACTAGAGCTGACTGGTTAACGAAAGATGAAAACGTTGTTAACTGGTATGTGAATGAACCGCGCTGCAATTTTGTCTTTACTCTTAATGGTTTCTACTCCATGTTTCAGGGCATTTCAAATCTGCACGACACCAAGCTGCTTAATATGATCCCAAAAGATCTTCCGATATTCTTTGTCTCAGGTGAAGAAGACTCGGTTGGTACATTTGGTAAGGAAGTTAAACTTGCTGTCGATTCCTTGAAACAGGTTGGTATTAATAATATCGATCTTAAATTATATCCAAATGATCGTCATGAAATTCTTAACGAGACTGATCGTGATACTGTTTATGAAGATCTCTATAATTGGATAGAAAAACGGCTGTAATATAATAATCAGCCAAAAAGAAAAAGGGCGATACAACTTGACTGAATTAATCGGTCATTTCGTAAGAGCCCTCTTTTTTAGTCTGTGATACGACTAATATTTTCAATAAATTCCAACCGAATCAGTTTCTCTTTGTTTCCTTTCGGTGTTTTGATTTCAAGACAGATCCACTCTTCATCACAATCTAATATAGTGATAGAACCACGTTTTGTATTTCCATAGATAAATACATACATTTCTATAACTATGAAAGACCACAAAGAAAACTAAAAGGTATGACA
>CAMNFQ010000035.1 GCA_946537295.1 uncultured Bacillota bacterium | reverse complement strand
AGCGTGGTTACGTATCATCAAAATATATCAAAAAAGTTTAGTGTTATTATGAGTACAATTAAACACTGTTAAGCAATATCATGGTATACTATAAGTACCTCCTATAATTCTTGACTGATATGGTAATTGCTACAAAAAAAACTCATTGTTTTGTAAGGGTGATGTGAAAACATCACCCTATTTTTTTTTTGTATGAAATAAAGTCCTGATAAGAGAAGATATGAAAAAAAAAAAAGAGGGCTATTTTGCCCTCGATTTTTTAGTACGTAAGTGTGTTACTAACTTGTTACTAGTAAGGTCTATTTTACTATGGTTCAAAATTATTGAACTGTACGATATTCATATAAAAAGTGCATTCTACCGTATAGTGTCATATATCTTTTGATATCTTTAAGTAATGATAAAACCGCCCATTTTAGGCGGTTTTCTTTTGCACTTGTTACTAGTGTGTAACTAGTACGATATTCTTGAACTACCTTTTTATAAGTTCAATAGCTTCACGCAGTTCTTCAATTGTCTTGTGCGTGTAAACACGTAAACCAACGTCTTTTGTCTTATGACCCATCATCATATCAATACATTTCTTGTTTGCACCAACTTCATCAAGCAATGTTCTAAAAGTATGTCTTGCTTCATGCGGTGTTCTATGTACACCTAGATTGTCAACGACTTCATACCAGTAATCATAGAACTGGTTACCAACAAATGGAATATATGAACCGTTTCTATTATCTACATTCATAATGAAATATTCATGATCAGGATTATAGCGCTTAAGTACAAGTGGCTGAATCAGTGAATGAATAGGCACTTGTCTATTTTTGCCTGATTCAGTTTTAGTACCACCAGTGAATACCATGTTTTCAATATCTACATTTTCAGTCTTCATCTGTAGAAGTTCACTGATTCTAAAACCGCTATAGATGAAAATCATTACAACATCAGCATAGGCATACTTACCTGATTCATAGATTGACCAAAGCTTATCAATTTGGTCATGTGTGAATGAAGTCTTTGTTGATTCAGGTGTTGATTCAGTAGTAACTATTTGAGAATACTGTTTACTAATTACATCAATTTCATAAGCAAACTTATCCAAATGATAGAAGAAAGCCTTGATTTTCTTTTGTGTGGATGGGTGACCAGCGTACTGATCAATGATATCCTGCATATGTATAGCACGTATTGACTTATACTTAAGATTATACAGTGTCGTACATTTCTTGTACGTAATCCTGATCGCTTTAGCTACACCATCCGATAACTTAGGCATTTTCTTTTCAACAAATAATTCATATACATCCTTGAATGTCATTTCATGTATGTTGATGTTCCAAGGTTCATGATTGAACTTTGCTAATAGCATAAGTCCTTCTTCACGTGTTTCAGTATATCCAATGATGGAATAGATAGGCTGACCATTAGCCTTGAAGCCTTTGGTCTTCCTGACCATGAATGGTTTACGTCTATTACCTGACAAGTGAACTACACTACCGTAACCGTTCGGTAATCTCATGTGTTCCACTTCCTTTGGTACCGCTGAAGTGGTATAATTGTCTTGTATAGTCATACCCTTCAACGGTTTGATTATGTGCTTCAGTGCTGGGAACACTGAAGCTTTTTTTAATATGCGGTTCAAGTAGTCCAACTTAATTCTATATACTTTATATATTATAGAATTGTTGTTAAGTTAACGTTGAGACTTTCATAATATTAAGGACTTTAAAACATCTTGGACTACTTGAACCAATGTGCTTAAAACATGCATTGTATAAGCATAATATGCGGTTCAAGATGATTTGATTTCATCTTGAACCTAAGTTGTACTTAACTTGAACTTTTAGCGTTTGTACTTGTTAATTTCAGTTAGATCACTAAGATTTTCAAGTGCTTTTTGTTTTCCATCGTCATTTAAGCTTTCAAAAAGCTGCACAACCTGAACCGTACTTGAACCGTACTTGGACTGTATTTCATCAAGTAATTTTGATTCATCTGAAAGGTTGGTTTCAAGCACTTCAGCATTCAGTCTATTCATTGGCAAGTTGAAACCCATCAGCCACGCTTCTGATACATTAAGTGCAAGTGCTAGTATCTTCAGTTTGTCCTGCTTTGGTTGAACCTTGCCTGATACATACTGACTAAGGTCATTCTTGTTGAGTTTCACTTGGTACTTGCTACAGTAGGGTTCAGCAAGTCTAAGTATGTCTACTTGTTTCAAGTTTTTCTTGCTCATTATTTGCTTAATCCTAGTAGCAGTACTTTCTTTCATTTCATCATCACCCCCTTTCTATAATATATTATATAGTGCGTTGAACTTTTGTTCAATAAATAAATGAATTTTTATTCAATAAAATTGAACAAAAGTATTGATTTATTGAATTTTTATGCTATCATGTAGATAAGTTCAACAAAATTGAACTCGCTAGATGAAAGGAAAAGGAAGTGAATATGATGAAATTCGATTATTCAAAACTGAATGGTAGGATTGTTGAAGTATTTGGAACCCAAAAGGCATTCGCCGAAGCAATGAACTTATCAGAAAGAACTATTTCACTTAAGATGAATAGTAAGATTTATTTCAACCAGGATGAAATAGTCTTAGGTATTCAGTTATTGAAATTGACAGTGAATGACATACCTGATTATTTTTTTACTTTAAAAGTTCAAGTAAATTGAACTATTTAGTGAAGAATGGATAAAAGTGTATTTGCAACCAATTTGAAGAAAGCCATGAAAGAGCATGATTTCAACCAAAAACAGTTAGCTGACATGGTTGGTGTTCCAAAGACATCAATGAGCGGTTACGTTGCTGGTAGAAACCTACCAAGACAATCAGTGATAAGAAAGCTTGAAGAAGTACTTCAGTGTGACCTTGCTGCTACTGATCATGTTGAAGAAGTACCAGTAAGTGAACTAAGAAAGATTTCAACGGCAACTGTAGCAATGATGCTTGGTACATCTGATGTGTTTGTAAGAATGGCACTTCAAAAAGGTTCAGCACCTTTTGGGTTTGCGGTGAAACATAGTAGCAAATGGTCTTACCACATTAGCCCACATCTTCTTAAAAAGTACGTTGGTGAAGAAATATTCAGCAAGTATGTCAAATAATCTAGCAACCATATCAAACAAGAAAGGAGTAATAGAAATGTTAAGAAATGACAATGAACGTGAAGCATACGTTCAAAAACATTGGGAACTTGAATTTGAAGCTGGGAACATCAAGAAATTCAAGTGCAAGTTAAAAACAGGAGTATACGCAGTAAAGATTACATTACCTTTTCAAAAGGTGAATGAATACATTCCTGAAAGGGAAAACGTAATCTATCAGTACATTGAAAAGGATGGTAAAGCAGTACCAAATTGGTCAAACATCACACTCAATGCATTTGTCAAATGGCTGAAGGAAAACCGTGAAGACCCTGAAGTCAAAACATTATGTAGTTAGGAGATAGCAAGCATGGAAAACAAACAACTTATCTGTAAGAAGCTGGTTCCAGTGCTGCAGCTAACACGCAACCTTTATGATCTTATGGATTTAGATTATGACCCTGATAAAGAAATAGTCACTGCAACTTATGTCAATGGCAGTAAAAAAGAAATCAATGTCCGCATGGACAGTGGAACTGCCATGATTCGTGACATCATCCTTCGTGCGGTGTAAGTGACTTATGTCAGTAGATTTATACCCACATCAAAAAGAAGCCTTAGACCTTACCAGTAAGCTGAACAGGGTAGCTTATTACTATGATATGGGCTTAGGCAAGACATTCATTGGCAGTGAAAAACTGATGAATATCAACAATCAAATAAACATTGTGTTATGTCAGAAGTCAAAAGTGAATGACTGGGTTGATCACTTCTACAATCACTATAACGGTATTGCAGTGATTGACCTTACAAACAAGAAGAACTATCAGGAATTCATTGATAACTACTATCTGACATCAATGAAGGTTGTAGCAGTCATTAATTATGAACTTGCATGGAGAAGAACGGAACTTCTAAAACTTAAGGGAATAACACTGATGCTTGATGAATCATCAATGATTCAAAACGTCAAAGCAAAGAAGACAAAGTTCATCATGAAACTTGATGCTGATGCAGTGATCTTGTTATCAGGAACACCGACATCAGGAAAGTATGAGAACTTATGGTCACAGTGTCACTTGCTAGGCTGGAAGATTTCATATGATGCATTTCAGACAGTCTATGTGAACTGGAAGAAGATAATGGTTGGTGGCTTTCCACAAAAGATAGTGGATAAGGCTGACCCTTACAAGAATGTGGAACGCTTAAAGTCAAAGATGCGTGAACATGGTGCAGTTTTCAAGAAGACTGAAGAAGTAATTGATTTACCAGCGCAGCAGTTCATAGAAGTGAAAGTGAAGAAGAATAGCAATTATTCAAAGTTCATGAAGCAGTCATTCGTGGCATTCAAGAATCATGATCAGGAACTGGAACTGATTGGTGACACAACACTTACAAAGAAGCTATACGCAAGACAGCTATGTGGTGCATACAGTTCATACAAGCTTCAGGCATTCAAGGATCTGATTGAATCAACAAATGAACGCTTGATAGTCTTCTATAACTTCAATAACGAACTGGAAGAACTGGTCAAGGTATGCAGTGATTGTGACAAGCCTATATCACAGGTTAATGGTTCAGTTAAAGATTTAACCGCTTATGAAGCGTATGACAATTCAGTAACACTTGTTCAATACCAAGCTGGGGCAATGGGTTTGAATCTACAAAAGTCTAATAGAATCATCTATTACACACCTTGTGAACGTTCTGAATTGTTTGAACAAAGTAAAAAACGTATACACAGGATAGGACAGGAAAAACCTTGTTACTACTACCTGATGATATGTGAAAAAACCGTTGAAGAACAAATTTATGAAACATTAAAGAAAAGGAAGGATTATACAGATGATCTATTCAAATCGTACAAAGGAACAAATTCTTAAAAGAGTATACATTTTAGTAATTATTGGTGTTGTTGTAGGCATGGCAATTGGTGCTGGGGCTATGTACCTTGTCAAAGTCAATGGCACACAAATTGCGAACTATGGAGATAGTTCAAACTGGAGAAGCAACGCAGCTATCAAAAAATGGGAATCAGCTGAGAAGTACAAGTTCAAGAAGCTTGACAGCGTAGGACTTAGCGGTGATCTTCAGGAATTCATTTACTGTATGTCAAATTCAAGTGGAATTGATTATGCGTTCACATTAGGTCTTATCAAGACTGAAAGTGACTTCACGGATAATCTTGTATCTGACACTTATGACTATGGTCTATTCCAAATCAATACAGTAAATCATGAAAAACTTCAAAAGGCGCTTAAGATTAATGACTTCTTAAACCCTTATGAAAATACACGTGGTGCTATGTACGTCTTAAGTCACTTATTCAAAAAATATGAAAGTCCTGAAAAAGTATTGATGGCTTACAACCTTGGTGAAACAGGTGCCAAGACGTTATGGAACAAGGGTGTATATGAAACACCGTATGTAATCAAAGTAATGAATAATGCAAAGCAGTTTGCAAATGAATTGAAAGGAAGTAAATAACTATGGCTTTTAATTGTAAGAACGTTGAGTGTTCTAATGAAAAGAAAATATGCTGCTTCTTTTGTGAAGAAGTAGACACTTGTGGTGCAGCTTGTCTTGATGCATTGGAACTTGAAGAACCTTCAACTTGTCCTGATGCTGATATGTCAGTAGTACCAAATGAACGTGAAAGATTCATGATGGAGAATGCACGTGCACTTAAGACAATCACATCAATTCTTGTTGATCAGAAGAAACAGGAAGCAAAACTTAAATCAATGCGTGAAGCTATTCAGTCTTCAATGGAAAAACATAAAATTGTCAAGTTTGAAACTGATGACATTACTATCACGTACAAACAGGCATCAACACGCAAGACATTTGATTCAACTAAGTTCAAGAAAGATCATCCTGAAATGGCTGAAGAATATCAGAAGATTTCAAATGTCAAAGCATCAATCATGGTTAAGGTTAAAGAATAGTGGCACAGGAAAAGTTATTTGAAAAACAAGTAAAACAATATCTTGCAAGCATGGGTATCTATCAGGCTGGTACACCAGTTCAGAAGATGACGGTACAACAGCATGGTTGGTTCATAAAGATATGGGGTGGTGGTTACCAAAAAAGCGGTATACCTGACATTCTTATATGTGCCAATGGAATATTTATTGGTTGTGAACTTAAGGCATCTGATGGTAAAGCATCTGAACTGCAAATACATAATGTCAAGGCTATCAATCAAAGTGGTGGATTTGGGATTATCTTGTACCCTGAAAAGTTTGAGCTATTCAAAAGCCTGATAGAACTTACATTCAAGGTTGGTACCTTTGATGTGAAACCTAGACTTGTTGAAGACATCAATGAAGGGGTGTTCAAATGAGGTTTTCACACTCACGTGTAGAATCATTCAATAGCTGTCCATACAAGTACAAACTGCACTACTTGGATGATTTACACACATTACCAAATAACAACGCTGACAATGCACTATACATGGGTACAGCGTTACACACAGGATTAGAAAAGAATGTCAATGAAGCTATCAAACAGTTCTATTCATTCTTCCCAATTGTGACTGATCAGATAGAAACTGAAGCACTTAAGCTTGAACTTATCATTCCAAAGACAAAAGCAGTTATACCTGAAGGTTTTAATGAAGTGAAGATTGAAGATGAAGACTTCATTGGTTTCATTGACTTGTTAGCACCAGTGACAGGATTTCATGAAAGTGAAGTACCAAATGTCTATGACATCTATGATTTCAAGTATTCAAACAACATTGACCACTACAAGGAATCAAAGCAGCTTCATTTGTACAAGTACTTCTTTGAAAAGAATAATCCAGGAAAGAAGATAAGAAAACTATATTTCTTGTTTGCACCAAAGATTACATTCAAGCAAAAGAAGACTGAATCACTAGAACAGTACAGACAAAGAATCAGAGAAGAAGCAAAGAAAGTAGAACCTACACTGGTAGAAATTGAATATGATCACACAAAAGTCATTGAATGGCTGACTGATTGCAAACATGCACTTGAATGTCAGGACTTCAAAAGAAAGCATGGCTGGTTGTGTAGATTTTGTGAATATGAAGGTTATTGCATGAAAGGAGATACATATATGCTATTACCAAAAAATGAGCGTACACAGGTTACGCAAAAGACTAAGAGAAAGATGTGGATTTACGGTAAACCGTTCAGCGGTAAGACTTATCTAGTCAATCAGTTCCCTAACTTGTTGTTGCTGTCCACAGACGGTAACTACACACAGTTACCTGGTGGTATTCCACCGCACATTGACATCAAGGATGTCACTACAACTGAAGGTAGAAGAACTATTACTACAATGGGCTGGGATGTGTTCAAGGATGTTATCAAAGAACTTGAAAAGAAGGATAACGATTTTGAAACAATCGTAGTGGACTTAGCTGAAGACGTTTATGAAATGTGCAGATTATGGATTTACAAGGAAATGGGAATCACACATGAATCAGATGATTCATTCAGGGCATGGGATAAGGTTACAACACAGTACCTTTCAACAATGCGTTCATTCTTCAATCTTGACTATGAAAATTTAATCATCATTTCACATGAAGATACTTCAAGGGATATCACCAAACGTGGCGGTGACAAGATTACAGCAATAAAACCTAACTTGCGTGAGAAGGTGGCTGATAAGATTGCTGGTATGGTTGATATCGTAGCAAGAACACTTGCTGAAGATGATGTATATACACTTAACTTCAAGCGTTCAGAAGTTGTCTTTGGTGGCGGTAGATTAACTGTAAATGAATCAGCTATTCCAACATCATATGAAAACTTGATCAGGTTATATGATGAAGCTGAAGCAAACTTAACAGGTGATAGACCTGCTGAACCAGTAAAGGAAGAAGCACCTAAGAAGAGAACAAGAAAGACTGCAAAGAAAGCTGAACCACAGGAAGAAGTAACTGAAACAGTTGTTGAAGAAACACCTGATCAGGAATCAGTAGAAGTTGTGGAAGCTGAAGTAGTTGAAGAAGAAAAACCTAAAAGAACAAGAAGAACAAGAAGAACAAGAAAGGAAAGATAATCATGAAGAAGTTTATTGAAGCATTAAAGGAAGCAGGAATTTATGACCAAATTGTTGAAGTAATCGTGGATGTCAGAAGTAAATATGGTGCATATGATGCAACCAAAGCAATCACAATGATTCTGAAAATAGAAATGATTAGAAATCATAAGTTGCTTGAGGTCTTCATGGATGATGTTAGAGACTTAGGTTTCAAGACAGTTGGTGCAGAAATCATGAAATCAGTTGTGGATGTTGAAAAGGTTGATGCAATGAAAGATGTCAATCCTGATGAACCGTTCAAGAAAGCAACAGAACATGATGACGGTGAATTGAAGAAATCTAATGAAGAAACACCTGAAGATACTATTGTTGATAGTTTTATTGATTTCATTAATGGAATTGCAAATAGGTTAAAGAATTAAGAAAGGTTAAAAAGGTGAATGAAATGGCTAATAATGTATGGGAACAGTTTGATAAGGAAATAGACTTAGAAGGTCTACAGAAGGATATCAAAGACAGTGAAGAAAATAATGTACAGGGTAACTACAAAGAAGTGCCACATGGTAACTATGAAGTAGCTATCACTAAATTGGAATTAGCAGCATCAAAGAAAGGTGACCCAATGGTTAAGGTTTGGTTCAAGATCTTAACTGGTGAATATAAGAATTCATTATTATTCATGAATCAGGTTATCAATCAGGGATTCCAGGTGCATATCGTGAATGACTTTCTTAAGTCATTAGACAGTTCAATTGAACCAATTCAGTTTGAATCATATTCACAGTACGGCTCAATGCTTATTGATGTGTTTGAAGACATCAACGGTCATTTAGAATATGCGCTTGAATATGGTGAAAACAAAGGATTCAACACATTCAAGATTACTGAAGTATTTGAAGTAGAGTAACAAGCGGTGTAGAAGGTGCACTTGGCACCTTCTGATACACCTGGAAGGATGAAATATATGATTTTCTACGATTTTGAAACATTCAAGTATGATTGGCTGGTTGTGCTGCAAAATCCAGTAGCAAAAACTGAAACAATTATTCACAACGACCCTGAAAAACTTAAGAAGTTCTATGAAGAAAATGTGAATGACGTGTGGGTTGGATTCAACAGTACACATTATGATCAGTACATTCTTAAGGGTATCTCGTGTGATTTCGACCCTAAAGAAATCAATGACTTCATCATTGCTGAAGGCAATGACGGATGGCAGTATTCAAGACTGTTCAGAAACATTCCGTTTAACAACTATGATGTCATGCCTAATCCACCAGTTGGGTTGAAGACACTTGAAGGGTTCATGGGCTTGAACATCAAAGAAACTGATGTGCCTTTTGATATTGATAGACCCTTAACTGAACAAGAACTACAAATGACAATTGAATATTGTAGGCATGACGTAGAATCAACGATCATGGTCTTCATGAACACGTTTGATGTTTACAACGCTACTATGGGTATCATCAAGAACTACAACTTACCATTATCTGATCTCACATTATCTGAATCAAGAATCACTGCAAAGGTTCTTGGTTGTCATAAACATGATTATGGTGATGAATTCAATTATGAGATTTTACCATGTATCAGATTAAGCAAATACAAGTATGTTCAGGAATGGTTTGAAAGTGCACTTGAAGATACAAAGAAGATTACTGATTCACCAATTGGAAGCTATGAATTCAATAGAACATTCTATTCTAGGAAGCTTGAAACAATGGTTGCTGGTATTCCTCATACTTTTGGATTTGGTGGACTGCATGGCGCAACTGCTGAACCATGTCACAAGAAAGGATTGATTCTACATGTAGACGTTAACAACTACTACCCATCACTTTTAATTGCACATGGGTACGTTACACGATCAGCTACAAACAATCAGTACCAGGAAGTGTATAAGACACGTAAAGCGTTAAAGTTCAAACAAAGACATGCAGCATCTAAGGAAGAAGCTAAGAAGTACAAGAAAGCACAGTTACCATACAAGAAAATGCTTAACGCACTTAGTGGTGCTATGAAGGATAAGAACAATTTAGCGTATGATCCAAGGAACAACAACATCATGTGCATTAATGGTCAGCTTATGCTTCTTGATCTCATTGAAAAACTCGAAGTCATTCCTGGATTTGAACTCATTCAGTCAAATACGGATGGTCTTATCGTTCAGATACCTGACACTGATGAAGCTTTTGATGCAGTAGATGACATTTGCTATGAATGGGAATGTAGATGTTCCACTGATCAGTGTGATATCAAGCTTGAACTTGATGTTATCAGTGAAATCTATCAGAAGGATGTCAACAACTACATTTGGATTGATGAAGACGGTGGACTTGAACGAAAAGGTGCATATGTTAAGTCATTAAGTGCACTTGACTATGACTTGCCAATTGTCAATGAAGCATTAGTTGAGTATTTTGCACACGGTACAAGGGTTGAAACAACTATCAACACATGTGATGAATTAATCAAGTTTCAGAAGATTGTCAAGCTGTCCAACAAGTACAAATGGGTGGAACATGAACACTGCAACCCTATCATGAAGGTTACTGGTGTACGTGTTAAGAAAGAACACTACTTCTACCCATACACAAAACGCTACAGCTACAAATGCTATAGAGTGTTTGCTTCCAGTGATCTTGAAGATGGAAGACTACTAAAATGCGGTGGTGCGAGGGGTAAACCTGAAAAATTCGGTAATACACCTGAACACTGCTTCATTGACAATGATGATGTAAGAACTGCAGCTTGTCCTGATAAGCTGGATAAGCAGTGGTACATCAATCTTGCCATTAAACGATTGAAAGATTTTGGTGTTGATTATGTGTGATTATGAAAGCAATGGAAATGTAATCAAGTTTAATTACTATGTTGATGGAAACAATGGAACTATCACATTACATATGGATCCATTCTTTGAAAGCATCAACATTACCAAGTTCAGGAAATGGATGAAGGTGATGAAACGTGGTGATTTTGGTGAAACCAACGCAATTTTGTTAGCACTTGATTTTCAAAGATACATTCCTGAAAAGATTAATGAACTTGAAAAAAGATTCAGCGTGTACAGATTTCATTATTCAAAGTATGTAACAAAAAGAAGTGAATTGGAAAGCATTGTGAAAACTGGTAAGTATCCAGTTGGAACACGTGTAACAAAAAGTGAATTAGAAGCTAGTAAGAATCAGCTAAGTTACATTAAAGAAAATATCAAGGATATTGAAAAGAAAGCCAAAGCAAAAAGTAAGAAACGTCAAACGCTTCTGAAATGCAAGGCTGAAACTGACAAGTTTCTTGAAGAAAGGAAACAACAAGTATGTTTTTTAAAGGGTATGTAGAAACCAACAATAAGAAATGTATTGAAAAATTCAAGAATAGAACTGACTTCAAAAACTATGATCAAGTAAAACATCTTGAAGAATATGCTGGTATTCTTGCTGATGAAACTGTACTTGTTGACATTGATGATTTTGAAGAAAGTGAAATTCTATTCAAGATTGTCAAAGACCTGGATATACGCTGTAGAGTCTACAAAACGACACGTGGTAAACACTTTCTATTCGTTAACAATGAAATGCTGAATGGTAATAGAACAAATGCTATGCTTGCCATTGGTATCCATGCTGATATCAAAATTGGACTTAAGAACAGCTATTCAGTTCTCAAGTTCAAGGGCAAGGAACGTGAAATCTTGTATGACACTGCTGAAAATGAAGTATCTGAAACAATTCCTAAGTGGCTGCTTCCAGTGAAGTCTTCAATGGTCTTCAAGGACATGAAGAAGGGTGACGGTAGAAATCAATCATTATTCAATTACATCCTTACACTTCAGGCTAATGACTTCAGTGTTGAAGAATCACGTGAATGCTTGAGGATCATCAACAAATATGTTCTAACTGACCCACTGAGTGACGGTGAACTTGAAGTTGTATTCCGTGATGATGCATTTAAAAAGAAATCATTCTTCAAGGGTAACAGCTTCCTGTTTGATAAGTTTGCAGTGTTTCTTAAGAACAATCATCACATCATCAAGATTAACAATCAGCTGCATCTTTTCAAGGACGGTATCTACGTGAGCGGTCAGGACAACATTGAAGCAGCTATGATTCAGCACATACCAGGTCTCAACAGAGCAAAACGTACTGAAGTAATGGCTTACCTTGATATTCTTATCAGGGATAATACACAACCTACTGATGCTTCACTTATAGCGTTCAGGAACGGTATATATGACATCATCAATGATGCATTCATACCGTTCAGTCCTGAACACATCATTACAAACAAGATTGAATGGGATTATAACCCTGATGCCTATTATGAACTTACCGACAAAGTGCTTAACAAGTTAGCTTGTCAGGATAAGGAAATCAGAGCACTGCTTGAAGAATGCATTGGCTATACATTCTTCAGAAGAAATGAACTTGGCAAGTTCTTCATTCTTACTGGTGAGGGGTCAAACGGTAAATCAACATTCCTGGCTATGATCAAGACAATTCTTGGTGACATCAACACTTCAGCGCTTGATCTTAAGGAACTAAGTGAGAGATTCAAGACAGCTGAACTGTTTGGTAAGCTTGCAAACATTGGTGATGATATCGGTGATGACTTTGTAACCAATACTGGTGTACTTAAGAAGCTTGTAACAGGTGACCGCCTAAACGTTGAAAGAAAAGGTCAGAATCCTTTTGACTTCAACAACTATTCAAAGTTGCTGTTCAGTGCCAACAGCATTCCTCGCATGGGTAAGGGCAAGGATACTGCAGCCATTCTTAGAAGAATCATTATCATTCCTTTCAACGCTAGATTCACCAAGGATGATGCTGACTATGATCCATTCATCAAGTACAAGCTAACAAGTCAGCAGTCAATTGAATATCTGATACAGTTGGGGATTCAAGGACTTAAAAGAATTCTGATTAATCAGCAGTTCACTGAAAGTACAAAAGTTAAGAAAGAGATTGAAGAATATGAAGAAAGCAACAATCCTATCATCTTATTCTTCAAAGAGACACCTATCACTGATATTCAAAGGAACACAACAAACAGTGTTTACACAATGTATCAGGAATTTTGTATCAGGAATAAAGTACAGCCTATTTCAAAGATTACATTCAGCAAACAGGTGAACAGTTACTTTGGTTTCAAGGTAGTTGACAAGAAAATCAACAGCAAGAAGTATAGGGTATTTGAAAAGGTATGAAGCTAAGAAAGTACATCATTCTACACCCTGAACCTTCATACAATCTTCAGATATGTCAGAAGATTGATTACAACTACCTTGTGTTACAGGAAATAGCAAACTGTACTGACCTGAAGCAGTACCTGAATTATGAGGTTATAGACAAACATCTTGGATATCTCACAATTGCTTTTTGCAGTAAGATGCCAAAACAAAAGAAGCTACACAGGAATGCCTTAAGAGATGACAGGATTGAATTCTTGTTTGATCAGGGGTTAACAAGAAAACAAATAGCTGAAAAGCTTAAATTGACATATGGCATTGTGAACATGGTTGTAAGGAAAAGGAAAGGCATAATGAAGAAATGAAAAAGGCTATATGGGGTAAATACAAATAAAGAAAACTTAATATTGCTGGTACCTAGGAATACATGACACATAAAGCTAGAAGCGGTTTTAATTGTTATTTCTTCTTAGTCCCTCCATTTGATAACTAGTCATGTGTTCCTACGTACCAGCAATTGTCAGTATTCAGAAAGGAGTTACAGTATGTATTTTTTAATATTAATCATTGGTATTGTTATTGATATCATCCTGAACCTGAACTTGATCATGATGTACAACAAACAGGACAGGTCTAATGTTTCAATGAAGTGCATAATGGCACTAAACAAGATAATGAAAGACATCAGAACTGAACGTGATTTAGCTAAACCATACTATGACAACAACCATGAAAGGTATGTTGCAATGGATGAAGCGTACATGATCATAAAAAGAAGACTGGATGAAGAAGGTATAAAGATATATGAAAAATAAGGACAGCATGAATGCATTCATGAAAAATCTTAAGTGCTACAGGTGTGATCAGATGTTTGACATCATGAAGTTCTTCAAGGAAGAACCTGACACATTCAATGACTTATGCAAAGACTACCCAATTGAAGATGATTCAATCATCATGATTGAGGTTAAAAAGGAAGGTAAGAAATAATGGAACAAGAGTGGATTAAAGCAATAGCTATTCATTATGGTGCTAATGATAGAGTAAGGCTGTTGATGGAAGAGTGCGGCGAACTTACGCAGGCCGCCAATAAAATTCTAAGATATCCAGACAGCCGTGAAGCAAGAGTCAACCTGCTGGAAGAAATGGTTGATGTATCAATCATGATTGAACAGATACGTACGCTATTCAATTACAGTGATCTTGAATGGAAACACATGATGCAATACAAAGTCAATCGTGGCAAGAAAAGATTCATGAAAGATATTG
>CAMNFQ010000034.1 GCA_946537295.1 uncultured Bacillota bacterium | reverse complement strand
CTAAGAAATCATATCAATCCTGATAAAGATATCGATGGCTGCTCAGATATGTCATTAGCTTCAATATTCGTCAATAAGAAAACTGGCTTTGCTCCATGTACGGCGCAAGCAATCATTGAAATACTGGATCATTATCATATTGATGTTTCTGGCAAGAATGTAGTGGTTATAGGAAGATCACTGGTTATCGGTAAACCGGTAGCTGCCTTATTGCTTAATAGAAATGCTACAGTTACGGTGTGCCATAGTAAAACCGAAAACATCAAAGAGATCGCCAGTAAGGCTGATATCCTGATCTGTGCCAGTGGACAGATGGAATCGATCAATGCTGAATATACAAACAATAAACAAAGTGTTATTGATGTAGGCATCTCATGGAATGAAAAGAAACAGAAATTATGTGGTGATGTTGATTTCGATGATGTGAATGATAAGGTTGAAAACATCACACCGGTTCCTGGCGGTGTCGGGTCAGTTACCAGTTCAGTATTGATAAATCATGTTGTAGAAGCATGTTACAGAAAAGGTCAGTGAGCTGGCCTTTTTAAATAGAGATAATAGCTGATCATAAGACATGAAGACATGATGATGATCTCAGAAATAGTATTGACCATTGCATAGCGCAGATAAAAGACTAAGGAAGCTAGAAGGCTTAAGATAAAGAATGTCAGGATTCTTGAATCATAGGAATACCAGATGTTGATGAATACTGTTGCTATCAGAAGGATAAAACCAAGATTAGCCAGAAACAGATGAATGTTACCTTGAAGATCATAAGGATAATGATGTGGGATGATCGTTCCCATCAATACTGATATAAAGATAATAAAAGCTCTTTTCCAGTTTGAAATAACATAAGTCTCATATCCAAGTATCATTCCTGCAAATATCCCTAGAAAAAGCAGATATAAATAACCCCTAGTATTTAGACTAAGGGTCGAATAGTTTTCTTTATATAGATCAAGATATCTTACCGGTATAAGAAACAATACCAGGAAGATAATGTTTATGATTAACAGGATTTTATCTCTTGTCTTCATCAATGAGTGTCTTGAATGCCTCAACTGCCGCATGGATAGCCTTATCAGTATCGTGGACCTGAGGATTATCTAATCCTGCAGCTGCCCTTTCCTGATTAGCTACAACAAGGAAACATGATCCGACTCTGACATGGAGATACTGGGCAACGATAAATAAGGCCGCTGATTCCATTTCTGAAGCTTTGCAATCAAGCGCAAGCCACGCCTTCCATTTACGGATCAGCTCATCCCCGTTTGGTAAAGTCTCAGGACGGTGTTGTCCATAGAAGGCATCTTTTGATTGACATACGCCTACATGATATGGGAAGCCAAGCTTACGACATGCGGAAACTAGAGCGTTAGTTACATCAAAACTTGCTACCGCAGGAAATTCGATTGGCGCATACTCCTTGCTTGTTCCTTCCATTCTGATCGAAGCATTCGCTACAACAATATCACCTGATTTTACATCCAGTTGCATACCACCGCATGTACCTACTCTGATAAAGGTATGAGCACCACAGGCAACCAGTTCTTCCATGGCAATAGCTGCACTGGCTCCACCGATGCCGGTTGAACAGACTGATACTTTTGTACCATTAAGATAGCCGGTATAGGTCGTAAATTCACGATTCTGACCTGTCTTGACAGGATTATCAAAATACATGGCGATCTTTTCACATCTTCCCGGATCACCTGGTAAGATGACGTATTCACCAATGTCTTCTTTGCCTACGCCAATATGGTATTGTTTTCCTGAACCTTCTGAATAATCGATCATGTTTTTAACCCCGTTTTTATATCTTAATTCTATGAGAATTTATGATTTAGTACAACATCAGACATGAAGTATAATGATCCACAGATTAAGATATTGTCATACTTTTTGATAGCTTCATCGATTGCCTGATGATAATCATTATTTACTTCGTATCCACCAAATTCTGAAAGATCAATAACTTCATTATTGGCAAATGTGGTAATGATCAGTTTGTCACAATGCTTACTGGCCAATTCAATCATCTTGGCATATTCTTTTCTTTTTAAAGCGGAAAAGATAATACATTTTGTACCGCTAAACTGATCAAAGGAATTACATAGTGCTTCAATACCATGGATATTATGAGCACCATCCAGGATTACTCTGGGATTTTCTTTTATGATCTCAAAACGACAATGCCACATAGAACCTTTTAAGGCATCATAGGCGCGTTTTTGATCGATCGTTCTATGTAAGTCATCCATTACTATTTCAAAGCCATATAAGGCTAAGGATGCGTTATGTAGCTGATATGATGCGAAGGAAGCAATTTCATATTCATGATCATGGAAACGGAAATGTCTGTTTCCCAGATCTTCATATTCTTTTAATTCATATAAGGAACTGTTTCTTTCTTTGGCAATATCATATACAATATCTCGACAACTCTTATTCAGATGACCGATGAGAACTTTTGAATCATTTTTGATGATGCCGCATTTTTCATAACAGATCTTTTCCAAGGTATCACCAAGTCTATCCATATGATCATATCCGATAGTGGTAATGATCGAAAGCTTGGTGTTATCAACGACATTGGTCGAATCAAGTCTTCCCCCAAGTCCTACTTCAATAACGGCTATATCAATCTTTTCTTCCCTGAAATACTGACACATGATCAGATAGTCCATTTCAAACATGGAAAGACTGTTTTCAACAAAGAAATCATAGTTCTGATTCAGGATTCGCAAGAATGCTTCGGAACTTATATTTTCTTTATTGATCCTGATACGATCAAGATGGCTTATCAGATGAGGTGAAGTCAGTGTTCCTACTTTAAAACCCTGTGACATCAAAAGATCACAGAGGTAGGAAACAGTCGAACCCTTACCATCAGTACCGGCAACATGAATCGTATAGAAATCATTCTGCGGATCATTAAGTTTGTGACAGACTTCCTTGAAATGAGAAAAGGAATAAGCGTTATTCCTTTGGGTTACAATCCAGTCAAGTGCTTCATCAATATTAGTAAACATCATTATTATTATATAATTAATTCATGAAAATAATCGGTAATGACTGGGATGAGATCCTGGGTGAAGAATTTGATAAACAATACTATCAGCAATTAAGAAAGTTTCTGGACAGTGAATACAAAAATAAGACCATCTACCCTCTTCCCCAGAATATCTATAACGCCTTAAGACTTACAAGTTATGCAGATACAAAGGTCGTCATTTTAGGACAGGATCCTTATCATGAAATAAATCAGGCTCATGGTCTGGCATTTTCGGTCAATAAAGGAGTTGATGTCCCGCCTTCTTTACAGAATATCTATAAGGAACTTCATGATGATCTGGGATGCAGTATACCGAATCATGGCTATCTGGTCTATTGGGCAAAACAGGGAGTTTTATTGCTCAACACTGTATTGACAGTGGTGGCTCACCAGGCAAATTCACATCGTGGCAAAGGCTGGGAAGAACTCACTGATACGATCATCAGAAAACTGAATGATAAAAGCCAGCCTGTTGTCTTTATCTTATGGGGTGCCAATGCCCGCAATAAAAAACAGTTTATCAATAATCCTGAACATCTGATCATTGAATCTGTCCATCCTTCACCATTAAGTGCCTATAATGGTTTCTTTGGTTCTAAACCATTTTCCAGAACCAATAACTATCTGATTTCCAAAGGATTAAAACCCATCGACTGGCAAATCAGATAAGATATAATTGTCTTATGCCTAAAATAAAGAAAGATGAACTGGACAAGGTCTATAACTCGCTGTATCGGCCAAAAAAACGGGTCTTACCCGCAAATCAGAAGACTCCAAGAAGAATAGACTTCGCCAGTGAAATAAAATCACAAAAGAAGCATCTGTATCTCATAGATGGATATAATCTCATGTATTCCATCGAAGAGATCGCTGAAATAGCCAGAACTGATCTTTTATCAGCCAGAGATAAGATCGTCGATATCGTCTGTGATTTTCAGGGCTATGTCGGACAGGAATGTGTTCTGGTCTTTGATGCCTATCGCAATAATGTACCTATCCCGGTAGTAAATAAACAATACAATATCACGATCGTCTACACCAAGGCAGATCAGACAGCTGATATGTATATTGAACAGAAAGCAGCTGAATTAAAAGATGAATACAAGATCTTTGTGGTAACTTCTGATGGTCTGGAACAATTGAAGATCTTTTCCAAGGAATCATTCCGTATCTCTTCCAAGGAATTCATGCACAGATATGAGAATCTGCAGAAAAGACACGCAAAAAAAGATGTCAGATCAAGACATCAGCCAATGAAGGAATTAAGAAAACTCTTATTTGAAGATCTTAGTGATGACTAAGAAATTCCCGATATTCATTTAATATATTTTCAAGATCAGCATATGACTTTATATGGTTGATCTTTTCTTTATAGGTTGTTGAATCATATAAACCGGTCAGATAATGAGGTGCCAGTCCTCTCATTTGGGATACAGCTAACTTTTCGCCCTGTAAAGTGATCAGCTTCTGGGCATGTTTAAGACAATACGCAAAACGATCATCAATACTGACCTCGATCTTTTCCTTATGATTCAGATAGTTATCGATTTCCTTGATCAGAAAAGGATTACCTACTATCGCTCTGCCGATCATGACACCATCACAATTGGTTTCCTGTTTCATTCTGATAAAATCATCAACTGTCTTGACATCACCATTGCCGATGACAGGAATTGAAAGATTATCTTTTAAGATCTTGATATGTGACCAGTCCGCATGACCTTCATACATCTGTGATCTGCTGCGGGCATGTAAGGCGATGGCACTAACGCCAACCGCTTCCAGCTTCTTGGAAAGTGAAAGATAGTTGAGATGTTCTATGTCCCAACCAAGTCTCATCTTAACAGTTACCGGTTTATTAACGTTTTCAATGATCTGTTTGACGATGATGACTGTCTCATCTTCGTTTTTCATCATGGCAGATCCAGCTCCTGTCTTGACGACCTTGTTTACCGGACAGCCCATATTGATATCAATAAAATCGCAATTAGTCTTTTTATCTAATACCTTGGCAGCATAGACCATCGTTGAAATATCAGATCCGAATAATTGCAAAGAGACAGGATGAAAATCATCGGATACCTTAAGCATATCCATGGTTCTTTTATTGTCATAATAGATGGCTTTATCCGAGACCATTTCAGAATAGACCAATCCGGCATTGAATTCAAAACACAGCGTTCGAAAAGCATCGTTGCTGATACCGGCCATTGGCGCAACGATTACCGGAGAACTGATCTTATGATTTGCGATCTGAAACATAGCTTAAAACAGTTTTGATGTCGTTTTCATCAAAGTGATAGACCTTATCACAGAATTCACATTTGATCTCTATATTTGGATCTTTGGCTATCTCCTCCAGATCCTTGGCAGGAAGTGTCAGAAGATTTCTCATGAATCTTTCTCTTGAACAATCACAAAGATATTCCACATATCTTTCTTCCAGGATCTCATAATCAGTGAATAAAGTAGAAAGATACTTATGAATATCAGGATCTTGAGCTAATACTGATGAGATCGGTTTAAGATCAAGTTTTTCCAGATATTGTATATCTTCTTCATTATGATCAGGAAGTAATTCAATGATCATAGCTCCTGCTGATTTGACGGAATAATCTTTATCCACCAGAACACCGACCGATACAATAGCCGGGATCTGTTCAGATACGGAAAAATAGTAGGCAAAATCATCACCTATTTCACCTGATTGCAGTTTAACCTGTGAGGTGTAATTCTGTTTGAGCTTGAGGTTCTTAGTAACTTTGAGATATCCATCAGTTCCTACCGCCAGGCCAACAGCCAGTTTATGAGTGTTTTCATAGGTCTGATAGATCTCAGGATCACCACAGAAACCTTTGACTTTACCAGCTGAATCACCAACACATAAGATCGTCCCGATTGGACCACCGCCATTGATCGTAACGGTAACAACTTCACCCTCTTCCTTTTGCATAATTCCCATCAAGGCAGTAACAGACAAAGTTCTGCCTAGAGCTGCACAAGAAGTAGGATAAAGATCATGAAGCTGACGGGCTTTTTCAACAACTTCCTTTGAATTAAATAGATAAATACGGGCATGTTCATGCAATGCCGTAGCAATAATTACATTATTTTTCATAAGACAATTATATAAAGAAAACGACTATTTTTCAGTCGTCTTCTTGCTTGTTTTTCTGCTGGCAGTCTTTCTTACCGGCTTAGCTTCCTTTTTGGAATTCTTAAGCAGTTCTTCGATCTCTTCTGCTGCCAGGGTTTCTTTTTCCATCAGCTCATTGGCGATCAGGATAAGATCATCCTTGTTGTCGGAAATGATCTTCTTAGCATGCTGATGACAGGCTTCGATGATCTTTCTTACTTCGGTATCGATCTCATAGGCGACCTGCGATGAGGCGTTGGATGGTGAAGCATAGTCTCTGCCTAAGAAGACAGAATCATTGCCGGAATTATACTGGATAGGACCAAGGTCTGACATACCATAGGTAGTGACCATATCCTTGGCGATTCTGGTAGCCTGCTGGATATCGCCAGATGCACCGGTTGTAATATCGGAGAAGAAGATCTCTTCAGCAGCTCTACCACCCATATAGCTGGTAATTGTATCAAGTAATTCCTTGCGGGAATTTAAGATCTTTTCCTTACGTGGAGTGATCAGGTTATAACCGCCTGCATTACCACGAGGTATGATTGTAACTTTCTGAACGATTGCGCCATCAGGAAGGTTCAAACCAACGATCGCATGGCCTGCTTCATGATAGGCAACAAGTTTCTTGGTATATTCATCATAGGTACGAGACTTCTTAGCCGGACCCATCAATACACGATCAATTGCTTCATCAATCTGTTTTGTGCCAATCTCTTCAACATTTTCTCTGACACTTAGGATCGCAGCTTCATTCAGTACATTCTCAAGATCTGCTCCAGAGAAACCAGGAGTACGTTTTGCCAGATTCTCTAATTGTACATCTGCAGCAACTTTCTTGTTTCTGGCATGAACTTTCAGGATCATTTCTCTACCCTTGAGATCAGGTAAGGAAACAGTGATCTGGCGGTCAAATCTGCCAGGTCTTAGTAAAGCGGAATCCAGAACATCAGGTCTGTTTGTTGCAGCAATGACGATGACACCATTGTTGTCAGTCATACCATCAAGTTCAACAAGCAGCTGGTTGAGTGTCTGTTCTCTTTCATCATGTCCGCCACCTAAACCGGCACCACGCTGTCTGCCTACAGCATCGATCTCATCAATAAAGATCATACAAGGTGCAGTCTTTTTAGCTCTGGCAAACATATCTCTGACTCGGCTGGCACCAACACCGACAAACATTTCAACGAAATCAGAACCTGAAATCGAATAGAATGGTACATTAGCTTCACCAGCTACGGCCTTGGCAAGTAAAGTCTTACCGGTTCCTGGAGGACCGACCATGATGATACCCTTAGGGATCCTGGCACCCATACGGGAGAACTTCTTAGGATTCTTCAGGTATTCGATGACTTCCTGCATCTCTTCTTTTTCTTCATCACATCCGGCTACATCTTCAAAACGGACTTTGATGTTATCTTCCAGTCTCGCTCTTGATTTGGAGAAATCAAAAGCCTGCTTGTTGGCATTTAACGAACCCATACGGTTCATGATGTAGATACCAACAGCCGCAAAGATGACTAATGGTAAGATCGAACTTAACAGATCGACCAGATAATTAGAAGCATTCGCATCAACAAATGTAACGTTATCAAATTTCTTCAGTTCTTCAATCAGTTCATCAGCTGCCTTTTCGGTATTAGGAATAATAGCAGTAAACTGTTTTAAAGAACCATTATCCTTATATACACCATTGACTGTAAGTGTATTATAGTCGACTGATACCTTGGCACTTTGCAGTTCCTTGGAACTTAACAGTTCATTGAATTGCTTATAGTTCAGATTGGTATTAGTTGTCCTGACCGGACCGGAAAAGGCCATTACCATCAGGAAGATGGAGACCACAATATAAGGCAGAAAGCTTAGAAATGATCTCCGGTTATTGTTGTTATTGTTATTGTTCATCTCTTATTTATAGCACTCCTCTTTCAATACGCCCACAAAAGGCAGATTACGGTATTTCTGATTAAAATCCAGACCAAAACCGACAACAAATTCATTAGGTATCACAAAGCCAACATATTCAGCTTCAATATCAATGATCCTGCGATCTGGTTTATCAAGTAGTGAAGCTACAGTAACAGAATTTGCTCCCTTGGAATAAAGCAATTCCTTTACTTTCTCCAGGGTCTTACCGGTATCAACGATATCTTCAACGATAATGACATCTTCACCAATGATCGATCTGTCAAGATCCTTGACTATCTTGACATCACCGTTTGATTCGGTACCGGAATAGCTTGATACCGCCATAAACTCTATTTCACAATCAATACTGAGATGTTTGATAAGTTCAGCCATAAAAGGTATTGAACCTTTAAGCAAACCAAGCACAACAGGAGTTTTTCCAGAATAATCCTTGGAAATCTGTGCACCGATCTCCTTACATCTCTTATCGATTTCTTCTTCACTTATAAGAACTCTTTCAACATCATCAATAAACATTCAAAGTCCTCCGTATATTTCATAATTTTATCACAAACATATTATGATTATCAGAATAATGATATTTATCACAGCCAATCCCTGGCACTAGAATAGCACTCCCTGTTCTGTTGATAAGTACAGGCCAGCTAAGACGCTCCTTCATCGGTATTTTACTATCGATAAAGAATCGATTCAGTTTTTTTGTACCATAACGCATTACGATCTTATCACCTTCTATAACGTTTCTGATCACTACGGGAAAATCATCTTCTTTCAAAGTGACACCTTCAAAATTGCTTCCCTTTTTAGCAATCCTAAAATACTGATACTTTTTATTTTTCATCTCATCTAGATATTTAAAAGTGTAGGAATAGTTTTCTGGTTTTTTAAAAAAGAAGATCTTGCCATACTCTTTGATCAGACAGTAGTCATCTGTTTCAAAATAACATTTTTCACTATCTTTAAGCTGACGCAGATATTCTTCGATGGTCTTTTTTGAGCGATGAACAAAAATGGTTCTTAAGTATTCCTTAAGATATGGGATCTTCAAAAAAGAGGAAACACTGTATTCTTCTTTATTAAGTTTTTCCTTAGCTTTAGCTAAATGGGTTTTTCTGATCTTATTTTCCTTATTGATCTTTTGGATCATCAGCTGTTTCTGTTTATGATCCATCTTATCAACTTTGTTATGACGGATACGGTTACGCTCATAATCATCTGTAAGATTTGATTCGTCTATGCCATAGACAATCTTATTATCATCACAATATCTGATGAGATCATTCTTCTCATAACTCAATAAAGGACGTAAGACTCTTACACCATTGATCACATTTTCTTTCCTGATGCCATAGTATGCCGTCTCAAGTTTCTTTTCCTTTTGCATCAGATAGGTTTCGATCAGATCATCTTTCTGGTGAGCAATCAGAACGATCTCTAATTTATTTTTATCTACTGTTTTTTTAAAGAAATCATAGCGGGCATTTCTGGCTGCAGATTGAAAGTTACCGGGATATTTATTCTCATCAAAATCACAGCGATGAAATTTTATGCTGTATTTCCGACAATAGCTTCTGACCAGTTTTTCATCACGATCTGCCGTTGGCCGATGATGATAGTTCATATGAGCTACTTCCAGATAGACGCCACTAAGTCTTGTCATATCTAAAAGAGCCATTGAATCTGGCCCTCCTGAAACTGCTACTAGATATCTTCTATCTTTCAGTTTTAACTGTTTCACTATCAGTTATTGAATCTGAAGAACATGATATCACCATCTTTTGGATGGTAATCTCTTCCTTCCAGTCTGATCTTACCGGCTTCCTTAAGCTTAGCTTCTGAGCCATATTCCATCATATCTTCATAGGAATATACTTCTGCCTTGATAAAGCCTTTTTCAAAATCAGTATGAATGATGCCGGCACATTGTGGTGCGGTATAACCTGATTTAAAGGTCCAGCCACGGCATTCATCTTTACCGACAGTAAAGAATGTTTCTAAACCAAGAGTCTTATAGGCTTTGACGATCAGCTCATCAAGACCACTTCTTTCGATCTCCAGTTCTTTCATGTATTCCAGTTTTTCTTCCTTGGAAAGATCAGAGAGTTCTTCTTCGATCTTGGCTGAGATCGCTACCGCTTCGCTGCCCTCTTTGGCGGCAAATTCCTTAACAGCTGCATAATACTTATTGGAATCAGGATCATTGATCTCTTCTTCCTTGATATTGCAGACATAGATCACAGGCTTTGCAGTCAGGAAATTGAACTGTTTCAGATATTCAGCTTCTTCCTTAGAGAAAGAAAGAGATCTGATATTGGTATTCTTTCCTAAAGCTTCATGGATCTTTTTTAACAGATTGTATTCAAAGACGGCTTCCTTTTCCTTGGAATTGGTTGCCTTCTTTTCAACTTTGGATATCCTGTTTTCACAGGTGTTGATATCAGCCATCTGTAATTCATAGTTGATGATCTCGATATCATCAATCGGATCGATACGATCATAGACGTGAGTGATATTATTGTCTTCAAAGCATCTTACAACATGACAGATCGCATCAACTTCTCTGATATTAGCCAGAAACTTGTTGCCAAGTCCTTCACCGGTAGAAGCACCCTTTACTAGACCGGCAATATCTGTAAATTCAAAAGTAGTATAGATCGTTCTTTCCGGTTCAAACAGTTTGGAAAGATTTGTAAGTCTTTCATCTTTTACTTCAACAACACCAACGTTTGGTTCAATCGTTGCGAATGGATAATTCGCTGCTTCAACACGCGAATTCGTAATAGCATTAAATAGTGTGGATTTACCAACGTTTGGTAAACCGACGATTCCGGCAGTTAAACTCATTTCATTTACCTCATTAAATAGTTTAGCACTAAAGAGTGCTAAAATGTAGCTATGGAAATCATCACTGCTGATCGAAACATGATCAAGGAAACATCCGCTTTTGCCCAGAATGTCTTTATCGATTACTACAATGATCTGATCGGTAATAAACAGGCTACCTATATGGCAGATCTGTTTTTATCTCCAGAAGCAATCAGCAAGCTGATGGATAAGTCTGCCGTATTCAAGTTATTAAAAGAAAACGGTAAGATCATTGGCTTTTGTGAATTCGTAAAAGAGGATGACAGACTGTTTCTTTCCAAACTCTATGTAGATAAGAATTGTCGGGGAAAAGGTTTGGGTAAAATCTTATTTGATGAAACAGTAAAATACGCCAAGGAGAATTCACTTGATACAATCTATCTGACGGTCAATAAAGGAAACACTCCATCATATAACATCTATCTCCATCTTGGTTTTAAAGTAGTCGATAGCGTCGTCAATGATATCGGACAAGGCTATGTGATGGATGACTATATCATGGAATACAAGATCACTGAGTGATCTTTTTTAATTCTTCTGCTTTTTCTATTATTTCTTTAAAATCAGGATAAACAAGCTTTTCATCGATCTTAATATCAGCTAAGGCTAAAGCCAGATAAGAATAGATATCATCATATTCTTTTCGGTTCATTGTCTTCTTTAAAGTTCTGATTGTTTTTTTAAGGATCTTTTCAATATCTTCATCCTGATGTTCAGATAGAAGCTGGCGAACTGAGAGATAATGAAACATCCTCATTTCCGCTTTTCTTTCAGGAAAGAGTTCTTTAAGTAACAGCGTAATTTTTTCTTTCTGTTTTTCGCCATAAGGAAAAATAAGATTCAGATAATCTTCACGATCCTGTTGTCTTTGTTTTTCACTTCGGAAATTGAACCAGTTTTCTATTCCCATCATCATATCCATAATAACAGAAAAGCCCCTAAAGGGACTTTTCTGCACTACTTATTATTGGAAGATTGTATAATGAAAAAATTATTACAATATATTTATATCATCGTCATGTGAAAATATTGTGAAATCTATAACATGATCATCATCATTCGATCTTTGCCGTTGATATCCTTATAGACTTCCACTTTACTATCAGGCAGACAGCTGTTTACTAAAGCAGTAAGAGAATCCTTGAGATCATAGCCCATTTCAAAGAAAATAAGCCCTTTGTCGTTCATTATTGCTTTGGCGTTCTCCAGTATCTCCCGATAGAATTTCAAGCCGTCAGAGCCTCCAAATAAAGCCACATGAGGTTCAAAGTCATAGACAGATGATTCAATTGTTTCAACTGTCTTGATATATGGCGGATTGGAGACCAGTATATCGAATTTCATGCCCTTTTCCAGATATGGATCGAGCATTGATCCTTGTAGGAATGTGATTTCACAATCATTATTTCTGGCATTGAGTTTCGCGACCTCTAAGGCTTCTTCTGAAATATCTGAGGCATAGACTTCGAGATTATCTTCTTCTTTTTTTAATGCGATCGCAATCGCCCCAGAACCTGTTCCGACATCACATACTTTGATCTTTTTGTCTTTATAAAATTCATCGTATTTGCTTAGGATCAGTCCAACCAGTTCTTCAGTCTCCATACGGGGAATCAATACATCACCATTGACGATAAAACGATAGCCATAGAAATAGGAATAGCCTAAGACATAGTTCATCGGTTCATTAGCCAATAATCTTTTGATACCTGGTTCGAACTTCCTATATACTCTTTCATCCATCGGTTTATCAATATCAAGATAAAGATTGATGTCATATTCATTACATAATTCAAAAATAAAAGCCTTCACCGTTTCCGGCGAAAGACCTTTTTCTTTAAATTCCTTGCGATATTGATGAATAAACTGATTATACGTGTTCATTTAAGAGTTTTTCTTTATCATCATTAGCCAGTAAAGCATTGACGATATCATCAAGTTTACCTTCCATGATTCTATCTAACTGATTGATCGTAAGACCAATTCTGTGATCAGAAACACGGTTTTGCGGATAGTTATAGGTACGGATCTTCTCGGAACGATCTCCTGTACCGATCTTGGATCTTCTGATTGCACCTTCTTCCGCTTCTTTCTTCTGCTTATAGTAATCATAGACTCTGGCTCTGATGATTCTTAAAGCTGTTTCCTTATTGGCGATCTGGTTACGTCCATCCTGGCAATTGACAGTAATACCGGTTGGCTTGTGAACGATTCTGACAGCTGAATCAGTCTTATTGATATGCTGACCACCAGCGCCAGAGGCACGATGGGTTTCGATCTCGAGATCTGAATCAGGAATCTCTATATCTTCATCTTCAACATCCGGGAAGACGATTACGGTAGCGGTTGAGGTATGGACTCTTCCCTGTGTTTCCGTCTTTGGAACTCTTTGGACACGATGAGCGCCAGATTCAAACTTGAAATGACGATAGGCATCAAGTCCTTTGACCGCAAAACTGATCAGAGCATATCCACCTGCTTCTGATTCTGATGATTCCATTACTTCAACCTTATAGCCTAAGGAATCAGCATAATAGGAATACATTCTGAATAGATCACCCGCAAAGATGTTTCCTTCATCTCCTCCTGCTGCACCTCTGATCTCGACTAATGCATCATAGCTGTCTTCCGGATCACGAGGTAAAAGCAGTTCTTCGATATGCTTATCAAGTCTTTCCAGATTTTTCTTGGCATCAGCGATCTCAGCGGAAGCCATTTCTCTGATTTCAGGATCATCATCTTTGAGCATTTCTTCCCCATCAGCAACGATCTGTTCATATTTCTTCAGTTCCTGATAGGCTTCATAAGCTCCTTTTAAGGAAGCCTGTTCCTTGGAAAGCTTGGTATACTTCTTGACATTGGAAACATTCTCATCCATCAGCATGAGATCACCTATTTCCAAGTAGCGCTTTTCTATTTCCTGTAACTTTATGATCTTTGCGTCCATATTATTTTCCTAATCTAACTCTTGGCTTGTCAGGCACTTCATGACAATGACGGCATCTTGCTTCATAAGATTCAGATGCACCGACCATGATGATCGGATCATTGTAGGAAGCCGGCTTGCCATTGACGATTCTTTGCGTTCT
This sequence comes from uncultured Bacillota bacterium, assembly GCA_946537295.1. Taxonomy (GTDB): domain Bacteria; phylum Bacillota_I; class Bacilli_A; order Erysipelotrichales; family Erysipelotrichaceae; genus Colivicinus. The sequence goes on along the minus strand of CAMNFQ010000034.1, from coordinate 778 downwards.
GGTTGCAGGTGCACCACACTTGTTGCAGACAGCAGCAAGCTTAGTCACAAATTCAGCTTCCGTGATCAGCTGAGGCATCGGTCCGAATGGTTCACCCTTGAAATCCGTATCAAGACCGGCAGCCATGACTCTGATACCGCGATCCGCAAGTTCATTGCAGACAGCACAGATATTGTTGTCAAAAAACTGAGCTTCATCGATCGCAACGACCTGCGTAGTGTCCTTGATTATATCTAAAATCTCGAGCGCATCAGATATGACATGCGATTCTACCGAAGAACCGGCATGTGATACGACCTTTGTCTCTGAATAACGGTTATCGATCCTTGGTTTGAAGACCATGATCTCTTTTTTGGCAAATTCCAGAACCTTGATCCTTCTGATCAGTTCTTCAGTCTTGCCCGCAAACATACAGCCACTGATCGTTTCGATCCAGCCGTCTCTATAACTTTGATACATGTTTAATACCTCGATACTATTATAAGCAAAAAAATAGAGGATTTATCCTCTATTTATTTTAGACCATACTTCTTATTGAATTTTTCAATTCTGCCTGCAGAAGCTGCAAATCTCTGTCTACCAGTAAAGAATGGATGACAGTTTGAGCAAGTATCGACCTTGATTCCTTCCTTCTTGGTTGAACCAGTTTCGAATGTAGCTCCGCAACCTGCACAGGTAACAGTAACTCTGTAATAATCAGGATGAATACCGTTTTTCATCTTTCTCTCTCCCTTCCGCCTTGAGTATCATGTCAACCCAAAGTAAGTTTTCATGCTTA
>CAMNFQ010000033.1 GCA_946537295.1 uncultured Bacillota bacterium | reverse complement strand
GTATGAGCCATTGAATGGTCAACACCTAAACCGACATTTGAGAATCCCATACCGGCGATATATTGTGCAAGAGCCATGGCTTCTCTGCCCTGAGCTTCATTTTTTACTGCGCCTCTAAGATTCTTAGCGATCATTCTGATTGCCTTGATATGGAACATATCAGAAAGTTCCCAAGCACCGGCAGTAATATATCCTTCGATTGCATGAGTCAGAGCATCCATACCAGTTGCGGCAGTCAGACCTGCAGGCATAGAAGACATCATTTCCGGATCAACAAAAGCAACCACTGGAATATCATGAACATCGACACAGACAAATTTTCTCTTGTTTTCCGGATCAGTAATTACATAATTTATTGTAACTTCGGCAGCTGTACCTGCAGTTGTAGGAACAGCGAGAATTGGTGTACATGGATTCTTGGTAGGTGCAACACCTTCAAGAGATCTTACATCCGCAAATTCCGGGTTAGTATTGATAATACCGATAGCTTTAGCGGTATCCATTGAAGAACCGCCACCGATTGCGACGATACAATCAGCTCCAGCATCTTTAAATGCTTTGACACCACTCTGAACATTTTCAATTGTAGGGTTTGGCTGAATATTGGAATAAAGGGTATAGGCAATACCTGCCTTATCCAGCAGATCTGTAACCTTAGCTGTAACGCCAAACTTTACCAGATCTGGGTCTGATGCGACAAAAGCTTTCTTGAAGCCACGGTTATTGATTTCCGTAACGATTTCCTTAACTGCACCAGCTCCATGATAAGATGTTTCATTTAAGATAAAACGATTAGCCATTATATTGTTTCCTCCATTACTAACATTAGTATAGAATGATGTTAAAAAATTCACAATTAAAATGCACAATTACTTGAAAATAATCAATTCTTATAGATATCAGAAAATCGGTTATTATTACTTCGCAGTGAAGAATCTCACACCAGAATCAGGCAATAGCGATGCCATATATAAAGGTAAAGTAACAATTCTGTCATCACTGATGCCAATGTTGCCGTCAACAAACTTATAAGCGAGTTCTATCTGAGGATTGGCCTTTATAACTGCATTTAAAGAATTGGATCTGTTATTACTGCTTTTTACTTCGATCGGAATAACTTTACCATTCATCTGTATGATGAAATCCAGTTCTCTCTTTTTTGTCTCGTTTTTATAGAAATATAACTGATATCCTTTTTTATGCAGTGCATCAGCTATGGCGCATTCATAAATACCGCCTTTGGCGTTTCCTTGTATCGTTTTTTCTACAATATTCTGTTTCAGTGCCATATCCTTCATTGCAAGGAGTAACGACATATCGGTAGTGTATGCTCTGAAGAAATCCTCACGTGCATAGTCATCCAGATCATATCGGACATCACTTACCAATCTGCAAAGATGAATGATATCTGCCCTGAGCAGCCATTCAATACTTGAATAGTATTTCTGTGCTTTGGCACCTTTTTCTATTTCTTTGTACTGGAATTTATGATTCTCTTTATCAAGCAACTGTTTTCCAAGTGTGAGGTAACATTTTTCAGCTTTGATCTTTTCTTCAGCATTCGCATAATGTGCAATATCGTATTGATATCCTCTCAGGATATTTTTCTGGATCATATCAACTTCTCTGAAGTCCTTGGTATCAACATACCTCTGTACGGCTTCCGGCATACCTCCGATTGCTGTATACTTTCTGAAATAGTCCATTAAGGTATTGTGGATTGCAGTTGGAACAGGATTCTTGTTTTCAAGGTAAGAACGAAGCAGATCGATCATGTCATCATTAATGCCCATTGCCCATAAGTATTCTTCAAAATCCAGTCCATACATATTCAGATAATCAACATAGCCGACCGGATAGGAAGAGGCTCTTTTATAGTCGATACCTAGAAGTGAATCAGATGCGATAACATCATATCTGTTGTCGATTGCCCAGAATTTGAGAGAAGTAATGGCTTCTTCGCATTCCTGGATCTCATCAAGAAATATCAGCGTCTTTTCAGCCATGATCTTCTTGTCCGGAAAACGGAAACGCAAAGCCATAATCATATTATCTACGCTTAGATCACCATCAAATATTTCGGCAGCAGAGGGAGTTTCTTTAAAGTTGATCTCAACTATTTCGTCATATTCGGATTTACCGAAAAGTTCAACAGAAAACGTTTTACCGGTCTGTCTTGCTCCTTGGACCACAAGACACTTCTTATTCTTGTGTTCTTTCCAGTTTTTCAGCTCATTTATGATCTTTCTTTTTAACATTTGGCTTCTCCTGACTATGTTTTAATCTTTAAAATATCCTAAATCAACATTTTAGAATGGTAAAATATCCATTAATCAACATTTTGGAATACTAAAATGTCTTGTTCATCAACATTTTGGAAAATAGAGGCCTTTTTTCTTTATAAAAAGCGTAATTTCTTTTACCTTTATTTCAAAATTTTTCAAATAATGAAAGAAGATGATTATTTTTCGTTTTGAAATTATTTTTAAGTGTACAATAAAATAGATAATGGAATATGTAAAGTTCGGATATGGAAAAAAGATAATGATCATCCTGCCAGGCGCATCCATCAAGCCCGTTTCTTTAAATGCGGAAACGATAAAGGAAGCATATAAGATCTTTGCGGAAGACTTTACTGTCTATGTGATCGATCAGAAAAAGGATATAGAAGAAGGCTACAGTGTCGATGATATGGTGGAATATGTCTATTCAGGATGCAAAGGTCTGGGCTTAGATGATGTATATTTTTATGGTATTGCTCAAGGCGGCATGGTTGGTCAGCTTCTGGCAATCAAATATCCGGGCTTTATCAGAAAAATGTGTATATGTTCAACTGTTTCCAGAGTCTCAGACAATTCAATCATTCATCAATTGGCTGTCTTTGCCAGAAAGAAAGATATCTTTTCACTGGTCTCAAGTTTCACAAAGAATGTCATGAGTGATGATTACTATAATAAGTTCTTTGATCAGATGATCATGGTCTATAAGAATCTGTCTGATGATGAATTGAGAGATTTTGCGATCAGGGTCGATGCAATGCGTAACTTTGATGTCGTTGACAGACTTCATGAGATAAAGATCCCTGTTCTGGTATTGGGATCTAAAGCCGATAGGATCTTCTCTTATGAACAGATGAAACTGACAGCTGATATCTTAGGATGTGAATCATACTTCTATGAAGGATATGCGCATGATGTCTATGATGAGGCTGAAGATATTAAAGAAAGGATCCTGAATTTCTTTATCAGTTAAGATAAGATCAACTCAAATAACATATAATAAAGTTTGTGAGATAACACAAACTTTTTTTATGGAGGAAATAATATGGCTTGTACAACAATACTGGTAGGAAAGAAAGCTTCTTATGATGGTTCAACGATGATTGCCAGAAATGATGATGGACATTTCGGAGTCAAGAAGATGGTGATCGTTTCTCCTGATAAGCAACCTCGTAAATATAAAAGCAAAATTGCCCATCTTGAGATCGATCTGCCTGATAATCCGATGTCTTATACATCTACTCCTAGCGTTGATGGAAAGGATGGTATTTGGGCAGCTAATGGTATCAATGAAGCCAATGTCGCTATGACAGCAACCGAAACTTTAACAAGCAATCCAATGGTGCTTGGTGCTGATCCTTATGTTAGATATCAGGAAAGAAAAGGAAACAGAAAGGAAGTACCTGGTGGAATTGGTGAAGAGGATATTGTCGTACTGGTCTTACCATATATCAAAACAGCCAGAGAAGGTGTCTTAAGGCTTGGTTCATTATTAGAAAAATATGGAACCTATGAAGCCAATGGTATTGCCTTCAGCGATAAGAATGAGATCTGGTGGCTGGAAACGATTGGTGGACATCACTGGATCGCCAAAAGAGTCAAGGATGATGAATATGTCATGATGCCTAATCAGTTTGGTATCGACAGTTTTGATCTGGAAGATGCCTTTGGCAAGAAGAAGGAACACCTGTGTTCCAAGGATCTGAGAGAATTCATTAAGGATAATCATCTCAATCTCAATAAAGGCAAGGACTTCAATCCGCGTTATGTCTTTGGTTCTCATTCGGATGCTGATCATGTCTATAACACGCCAAGAGCCTGGTTTATCGGAAGATACTTCAATCCTTCCTTGAAATGGGATGGTGAAAACGCTGACTATAAACCAGAAAGCGATAATATTCCTTGGTCAATGGTACCGGAGAAAAAGATCACGGTTGAAGATGTAAAATATGTGCTTTCCTCATACTATCAGGGAACACCATATAATCCTTATCAGAAAGCCGATGATGCCAGAAAAGGAATCTACAGACCGATTGGTATTGCCAGGACCGGTGTCATGGCAATCTTACAGATCAGAGGATATCTGAAAGATAAACTGCAGGGTGTGGAATGGATCTGCTTTGGAGCTAATCCTTTCAATACCGTTATTCCAATCTATACTTCAGTTAAAAAACTTCCTAAGTATCTGACAGATGTCACAACTGAGGTTTCTACCGAAAACTTCTACTGGGGTTCGAGACTTATCGGTGCCTTGGCAGATCATTGTTATGGTGAGTGTATCCAGCACATTGAAAGATATCAGCTTGCTGTACCGGCAAAGGGACATAATTTCCTGAATGAATATGACAAGAAGGTCACTAAAACAAAACTGTATATCCTCCTTGAAGAAGCAAATCAACTGATCTGTGATATGGCTAAGAAGGATACGATCGCAACTTTGAATAATGTCCTTTATCAGGCCTCTTTGACAATGAAGTGTAACTATCAGCGTTCCGATAACTGATTTACACAAAACTGTCACAATAATTTCACTTTATGTTCATATTGGGATATTAAGATATAACTGTTAATAATTTTTTCATTCAAATTCCCTTTGAAAAAGACCAGTAGCGATATTGGTCTTTTTTGTGGAATCTTACATATTTTTTACATAGATGTTTGAAAATTAAGATATATTAATATTGATGATATATTGTATCGAAGATGATATCTCGATCAGAGAACTGATAATCTATACACTGAAGCTTTCGGGTTTTGAAGCAAAGGGTTTTGAAACTGGTGATGAACTTTTTGCGGAGATGGAAAAGGAAGTACCGGAACTGATCATGTTGGATATCATGTTGCCGGGACAGGATGGATTATCTGTTCTGAAGCAGCTAAAAAATGATCAGAGATATCATGACATACCTGTCATCATGGCTACCGCAAAAGGTACCGAATATGATGTGGTGAATGGATTAGATCTTGGTGCTGATGATTATCTCAGCAAGCCTTTTGGCATGATGGAAATGGTTTCCAGGGTCAAGGCTGTCTTAAGAAGAGGAAGCAATAAGGATGTTAATAACATCATATGTATAAAAGATCTGGTCATTGATAAGAAGAAAAGAACAGTTAAGATCAATGATGAAAAGATCGATCTTACTTTGAAAGAGTTTGAACTGCTTCAATTGTTATGTGAAAACAAAGGGATTGTCTTTGATCGTCAGAATCTTCTGGAAAAGATCTGGGGCATGGATTATCTGGGTGAATCAAGAACGATCGATGTCCATATCGGAACTCTAAGAAATAAACTTGGAGAGTATGGCAAGATGATTCGTACGGTTCATGGTGTAGGATATAGTTTAGAAGAATAATTATGGCAAACAGGATCTTTCGCAGTATTCTGCTGGTAGCGCTGATCGTCCTTGTTTCAACGGTAGCATTTACCGTAAACGAGATGTATCAGAGCTTTTTTCGTTCGCAGATGGAACTGCTTGAAGCACAAACCAAGATCATTGGTTATGGCATAGATGAATATGGATTAGAGTTTCTCAATGATTATGATGAAACGGATTTTCGTGTAACGATCATTGATGAAAAGGGTAAGGTCATCTATGACAACAGCGGTAACGATATCAGTGTCATGGACAACCATCTGGATCGTAAGGAAGTAAAGGAAGCCTTTGAAGATGGCTATGGTTCTTCCAGCAGACAATCATCAACTCTGACCCAGAAATATGTCTATACTGCCATGCGCCTAAAAAACGGCAATGTTGTCAGACTTTCCAGTATTCATTCATCAATCTTTCATGTGATCTTCTTACTGATTGAACCATTACTTATTCTGATCCTGATCATTCTGGTTATTTCACTGTTTTTTGCCTTCCAGCTGACCAGGAATATTGTCGACCCGCTCAATCAGATCAATGTTGAAGAAAGTGATATAAAATCACCATACAAGGAAATCAGTCCGATCTTAAATAAACTGTCTGCCCAACAGAAGATGTTGAAGAAAGACAGAGAGATCCTTTTACAGAAGAAACAGGAATTTGAAACGATTACGGAAAATATGAATGAAGGTATGGTCCTTCTGAATATGGAAGGTGTGATAATCGATGTCAATAAAGCTGCCAGAGATATCATGGAAAGCAAGGATGATGTTCTGGGTACACATATTTCAGAATGGAAATACTACGATAAGATAAAAGATCTTATCAGTAATGCCTTAAATAAACATCATGGCAATAAACACGTAAAGATCAATGATGTTTCCTATGATTTTGAAATATCACCGATCGAAGTAAATGATAATGTATCAGGTTTTGTCTTACTGATCTTTGATCGTTCCTTTGAGGAAGCAAATGAGAATATGCGTAAGGAATTCGCATCTAATGTATCTCATGAACTTAAGACCCCATTACAATCGATCAGTGGCTATGCGGAACTGTTGAAAAGCGGCATTGTGAAAAAGGATGATGAGAAACAATGTCTTGATAAGATCTACAGTGAATCACAGAGAATGATCATGTTGGTAAAGGATGTCATAAAACTTTCCCATCTTGATGATGAAGAGACTATGATCGTTAAAGAAAAGGTCGATCTTGGTGTCCTAACTGAAGAAACACTTGAGATGATGAAAAATGATTTTGTGAATGGTGTTAAGTTAGAGACAAATATCAAAGACGAGTGTTTCGTCTATGGTAATAAAGAACTGCTAGAAACGATCATCTCTAATCTGATTGAAAATGCGATCAAATACAATGTTGAAAATGGTACAGTATTTGTCGATGTATATAAACAGAATAAGAAAGTGATCCTGAAAGTCAAAGATACCGGAATAGGTATTGATCCAAAGGATCATGAAAGGATCTTTGAAAGATTTTATCGGGTTGATAAAGCGAGATCCAAACAGGTTGGTGGAACAGGTCTGGGACTTTCGATCGTAAAACACAGCTGTATCCTCAATAACGCCACTATCAGACTGGAAAGTGCCCTTAATGAAGGTTCGACCTTCATTGTGGAATTTGAAGAGGCATAGAAATTTACAATTAATTTACAGTTACTTTAAACACCTATGACAATCATTCATTAGTCTTTACGTAGGAAGTAAAAACTGATGAACAACATAACAATGATTAGCGATGTACTTAAACTGCTTTCGGGAATAGGTGTTTTTCTTATGGCCTGTGACATCATGTCACGAAACCTGGAAGCAATCAGTTCTGATAAGCTCAAGAAACTGTTTTCCAAAGTATCAGGAAACAGGATCGTAGGAGTAATGATCGGTGCGATCGCAACGATAGCGATCCAATCCTCTGGTGCGACAACCGTCATGACGATCGGTTTTGTCAATGCGGGAATAATCTCACTTTCTCAAGCTGCAACCATTATCTTTGGTGGTGAGATCGGTACAACAATAACCGGTCAGATCGTAGCTTTGGGTATGTTTAATACCGATATGATAGACATGAATGTCCTGCTTTCTGCTTTGGCAGGTATAGGTGTCTTCATGAATATGTTTGCGAAAACAGATAAGAGAAAAAGACTGGGATATATATTTGCAGGGCTGGGCATGCTGTTTGTCGGACTTAATATGATGTCCAACTCCATGCGTAATTTTGCTCAAGCTGAAGGATTGCGTTCCTTCCTAGCCACAATTGACTCGATCTTTCTGCTTGTGATCATCGGCGCGATTCTGACAGCCCTGATCCAGTCTTCTTCAGCTATTACATCTGTCGCCATCACGATGGTCGTAGCCGGCTTAATAACCATTGAACAGGGTATCTACCTGACATTAGGTGCAAACGTCGGTACATGTCTTACCGGTATGTTGGCGGGAATGAAATCAGACAGTACCAATGCCAAGAGGGCTTCTTTGATCCAGCTCATCTTTAATATCGGTGGTGTTGTGATCGTGATGATCTCTGATCTGATCATTAAGGGCTTAAGTGGAAATACCTTAAGCTATGCCCTGATGTTTGAAAGGATGTTCCCAGGAATTCCACAGACTCAGTTGGCAATGTTCCATACGATCTTCAATGTCGTTTCCGTTATCATCGTTCTGCCTTTATCAGACAGTCTTGTCAAACTGACTCAGAAACTGATTCCTGATGGTGAAGACGAACTTAAGACTGAAAGATTCTACTATGTTGATGAAAACATGTTGGCAACACCGGTTATTGCGGTTCAGCAGATCAAGAAGGAGATCATCAACATGGCTAAGATCGCTATTGGAAATTTCAATAGAGCGATCGATATGATCAGAAATATGGATTTCACTCTGAAGGATGAATTCAAGGCAAATGAAGATGAACTGAATTATCTTAACCGTCATCTGGTTGAAATAATTGTGAAGCTGTCAAGTAAAGACAATATCAGTAAGAAGGATTATCTTTATCTGACTTCGACCTATAAGACGATCTCAGATCTTGAAAGAATCGGTGACTATTCAGAGAATATCGTCGAGTATGCAGAAAAACTGAAAGATACTGATGAAAGATTCTCGAAAGAAGCACTTCAGGAGATCGATGAAATGACCACCCTGATCAACAGACTTTATGAATGCAGTATGCTTGTCTATGATACCGGAAAGTCTAAGAAGATGAAGGATGCTTACAAGATCGAAGATCAGATCGATGCTTTGAGTAAGAGGATGTCTGAACAGCACATCAGAAGACTTAATGAAGGAAGCTGCAGTGCAAATGTCGGTGCTCAGTACCTGAAACTTTCAAGTGATTCTGAAAGGATCGGTGATCATCTGATCAACATAAATGACACCGATTATGTCATAAGTCACTAAAGGAGGAGATATGTATAGACTGTTGTGGAATTATATCGACAGACTTCATCTGAAGACAAAACACAAACAGAATATCTTCCTTATAGTCTGCACGCTTATCTGGGCTATGATCAGTACCGTTGTCTGGTTTACTGTCGGTGATGATCTGTTTGGTAAAAGTTTGAAATGGATGATCTGTTTTATCGGATATCCTTCTGCGATCCTGGGATTTCTTTGTGGAATCCTGACGCTGTTCAAGATAAATGATAATGATAAAAGTGAGTAAGATAATATTGCTTGCATAAAATAATACAAGTTGTAAAATAAAGTCAATAAAAGACGACGAAAGGAGAACGGGATATGAAACAATTCAGAAATACTTGTTGCTGTTGTATGTGTAATAATACCCGGATATGTCGTCTGGGATTGTTCTAATACAACGATCCTGTTAAGAATATAAGAATATAGACATTATCCGGGAAAACTATCCCGGTTTTTTATTTGTCGTCTTTATAGAAAGAGGTAAAAAATGAACGTAAAAAGTAATGTAACAGAACTTATTGGGAAAACTCCCTTATTTGAATTAAAGAATATTGAAAAAGAATATGATCTTAAAGCAAGCATATTCGCAAAACTGGAATACTTCAATGTGACTGGTTCCGTGAAGGATCGTATTGCTGCCGAAATGATCGAAGATGCTGAAGCAAGAGGTGTATTGAAAAAAGGATCTGTAATAATTGAGCCAACCAGCGGCAATACCGGTATTGGTCTGGCCAGTGTTGGTACATCAAAAGGATACAGAGTAATCATCGTCATGCCAGAGACTTTCTCGCTTGAAAGAAGAAAGCTGATCAGAGCCTATGGTGCTGAAATAGTTTTATCTGAAGGATCTAAAGGTATGAAGGGAGCTATCGCCAAGGCAAATGAACTTGCTAAGGAAATTCCTGATTCCTTTATCCCATCACAGTTTGAAAATCCAGCTAACTGGAAAGCGCACTACAAGACAACTGGTCCGGAGATCTATGAAGATACAGATGGAAAAGTTGACATCTTTGTGGCTGGTGTAGGTACCGGTGGTACGATCACAGGAACAGGCAAATATCTCAAAGAGAAGAATAAAGAAATAAAAATAGTTGCTGTAGAACCTGCATCATCACCAGTTCTTTCTGGCGGACAGCCTGGTCCTCATAAGATCCAGGGTATCGGTGCTGGCTTTGTTCCTGATGTACTTGATACAAGTATCTATGATGAGATCATTACTGTAGCCAACGAAGATGCGATCGCAACAGGAAGACTGTTTGGAAGAAAAGAAGGTTTACTGGTGGGAATCTCTGCAGGTGCAGCCTTATATGCTGCCATCAAGTTAGCTTCTTTAGAAGAAAACGCAAATAAAAATATCGTTGTCCTGCTTCCTGATTCTGGTGATCGCTATCTGTCTACTGAGATGTTTGAATAATGGAAAAGATCCTGGAAACAATAAAAGAAAACTATCGTTTTATAAATGATGCTGATCATTTTGCGATCGACAGAAAAATAATCATCAGGATACTTCACAATATCAGGAAACTGTTTTTCAAGGATCATTTCAATAGTGATCTTAGTTTAGAAGAAACAATGGAAATGATCAGAGAAGATCTAAGATCACAGATCGAGATCGTAGATATGAACTATGAAGCGATAAGTGACAGATTTATGAAGATGCTTCCTGAAATCCAAAATAAGATCTATAAGGATGTAATGGCACTTTATAATGGCGATCCTTCAGCTAAGACCTTTTCCGAGATCATCGAATCTTTTCCGGGTTTTCTGGCAATACTGTATTATCGGATAGCTCATGCACTCTATCTTGAGGATATTCCCATCATTCCCAGAATCATTGCGGAATATGCCCATGAAAAAACGGGAATTGACATCAATCCGGGAGCTACAATTGGAGAATACTTCTGCATTGATCATGGTACAGGTATCGTAATTGGTGAAACAGCTACAATAGGTGATCATGTCAGAATGTACCACGGTGTGACTCTGGGAGTAAGAAAATTCAGCAAGGATGAAAACGGTGCGTTATTAAAGGGAGGAAAAAGACACCCTGATATCGGAAACTATGTAACCATCTATGCGAATGCTACAATATTAGGTGGAGATACCAGAATAGAAGATTATGCTGTTGTTGCAGCAAATTCTCTGATTATGGAATCCACAAAGGAGAAGTGACATGAACGATAAAACTAAAAAACTTGTTTTTACGGCAATGTTTGCTGTCATTAATTATGTGGCTTTTACCTATGGAAAGATAACAATACCTATAACAGCAGGTACATCTACTGCTATTCATATTGCTAATGCGATTGTTGTGCTTTCAGCCTGGTTCTTAGGACCTCTATATGGCGGTTTGTCTGGGGCAATTGGATTATCAATCGCTGATGTGCTTGACCCAAGATATATTGCTTCAGCACCTAAGACCTTTCTGTTAAAATTCCTGATCGGCCTGATCGCCGGTGCGGTTGCAAAGCACTTCCATCTTAAAAGCAAGACTGATCGTAAGGAAATCATTCTGATAACCACAACTGCTGCTGTTGCCGGACTTGGCTTCAATGTAGTAGCTGATCCGATTGTTGGTTATCTGTATCGTAATTTCCTTCTGGGTATTCCTCAGGATGCCGCAAAGATTATTGCAACCTGGGTAGCAGGAACGACAGCCATAAACGCAATTGTCTGTGTATTTGTTTCGGTGATCCTTTATCTTGCCTTATATAAGTCATTCTTACCAAGGTTACCAAAAGATGAATAAGAAGATCATTGCCCTGCTGATACTGATATTACTGGCAGGATGTGGCAACACTAACCAGGATATATCTCATGGTTGCGATCTCTCAGAAGAATGTAGTGAGAGTATGGAATCCTATGAATATATGACCTTCAAGGAAGCCTATGAGGCACTTAATGGCCAGAGTAATTCATCGGGTAAAGCTCATCGCAATGTACAGATAGCTGAAGATAATCCTTTTGTAAAAGTCAGTATCGATGAGATCGTTACTAAAATAGAAAACAACGAAACATTCTATGTCTATTTTGGTGATGAAATGTGCCCGTGGTGTCGCAGTGTCATTGAAAAGGCAATTGAAGTAAGCAAAGCTGCTTCGATTGATACTATCTATTATGTAAAGACCTGGGATGAAGAAGGTAACGAGATCTTCCGTGATATCTATGAAATCACAGATGGAAAGCCTGTTGAAAAACAGAAAGGAACTGAAGCATATTATAAGATTCTGAAGTATGCAGCAGATCATCTGGATGATTATCAGATAGATGAAATCTCAACAGGAGAAAAAAGGATCTATATTCCTTTGTTTCTGTATATAGAAAATGGAAAGGTCTTAAGATCGACAGAAGGAATATCAGAATATCAGGAAGATTCCAGACAGGAATTAAGTGAGGAAATCCTGAATGATGAAGAAAGGATGTTCAAGGAATTTTTTGGACTATGAAAAAAGTTGTAGTAATTGATGGTCAGGGTGGCAGATTAGGCCAGCTTCTGGTAGAAGCTATCGTAAATGAAAAGCTGGATGTGGATCTCTATGCGATTGGCACAAATTCAATCGCAACCAGCGCAATGCTTAAGGCTGGCGCAAGTCAGGGCGCAACAGGAGAAAACCCGGTGATAGTGGCGAGCAGGGATGCTGATATCATTATCGGACCAATTGCGATTGTCTCGGCTGATTCACTTTTAGGTGAAATAACCGCCAATATGGCTTTAGCTATAGGCCAAAGCAAAGCCACAAAGCTGTTATTACCGGTAAGCCATTGCGACAATCTGGTTGTTGGGGTGAGAAAACTGTCAATGACTGATATGGTCAAGGAAACTATCATTCAGCTTAAAGAAATGATCAAATAGGTTATCAGAAGACATCAGAAATGATGTTTTCTTTACGTTCAAATAAATAGGCTCATGGATTAATAATTGGATTTATAATATCTAATATGAAGAACAAATTAATAAAAACAATTCTTACGATATTGATGGCAATAAGCATATTACCGGTCATGGCCACAACAGCGCATGCAGATGGCTGGGACGGAAAAGGCACAAAAGGAGATCCCTGGCAGATCGGAAGCCCGGATGCAGCTGCTGTAGAGGCCTGGCTGACGCAAGATTACGACGGCAATATAACCCTGCATATCAGCGGCTTGGGAGAAATGCAGGATTTTGAAGATAAAACTCCTTGGGAAGACTATACACACGATATCACGAGACTTGATATAAGGAAGGATATAACAAACATCGGTGCCAACGCTTTTAATTCTTTCAACAAACTGACGAGTGTCAGTGTTCCATTGGGTGTTACCCATATCGGCGAAGGTGCGTTCGGTTTTTGCGGTTCTTTGACGAATATCAGTCTTCCATCAAGCCTGACAAGCATAAGTGATAAGGTGTTCTGGTATTGTTTGGCACTGGAACAGATCACTATTCCATCAAATGTAACGGAAATTGGAAACAGTCTGTTTTATCAGTGTACCAGACTTAAGACGGTTACTTTCAAACCGGGAGCCGATAATAAGACACTTACATTTGCCGAAGGTACGTTTACTGATATTGATAAGGATAAAAAACTCGCTTACACCTCAGAAATTGCAAAACTTTACGAGGGAGAAACAGTATTTGATGCCGGTTCTGATTTATATCAGTTTAACGGAAAAACCCTCACATGGAGGACAAGCGAGTATCCGCTCTGGGTCGGTGGTGTACAGGTAAAAAGAGCAAACAAGAACGATATATTGAACGGCACAAAAAATACAGGTACAGCAATCTTCACACCTGCAGGTGCCGGAGAAAATCCAAGTCCGGCCACTTTGACACTGAAAGAGGCCGTTATCAGCGAAGGTCACTATATTTCCGATGAAGAATCATACGGAATCTACTATTACGGAAAAGATGAACTGAATATCATTCTGGAAAGTAAGAATATCGTGGGTGTCGACCCGTATTATGGTTTCACTTATGGCATTTACTCATCGGAAGCTCCAAAAGTTACTTTTTCCGGTTCAGGAAGTCTGGATGTTACTGCCGGTGACGGAGGAATAGACACAGGTATATTTGTAAATGGCGATTTAGAAATAAATGAAACTAAAGTCACTTCAAGCGTTTCAGGATATTTCAGCAATGCCATCTACGCCAAAAATCTGCTGATTAACAAAAGCACAGTTACTTCAACAGCTTCAGAAGAATACAGCAGAGGCATCTACGCAAGTAATAGTGTAACGATTAACGGAAGTACGGTGACTTCAACCGCTTCAGGTAAAAACACCAATGGTATCTACGCCAAAAATTCAGAGATTGAAAGCGGCGTTGTGACTGCCGGTGGAGAAAATGCAGCAATCTATGGCAAAGTTGAGAATGCCATCTCCGGAAAAGGATGGGCTGATGTGGAACACACAGACGAACCGACACCGATCGATATCAGTACGCAGGGACGGGAGCTTGAGTTTAAGTATGTTGAATTTAAAGACCATACGCACAGCTTCACTTATTCATCCGATGGTGCAACCATTACCGCAACCTGTGTTAACACGGATGGTAAATGTGATTTACCGGATGGCAAGGCTACATTAACGATTGCCGCACCATTACATACAACGTATGGCGATGAAAAAGATGCATCTGCAGTAATCACTGACGAGTACGGTATTCAGGGTGATGCAACTGTAAGCTACTATAAAGCAAACACCGATGATACAAGAGGTGAAGCATTAAGTGAAGCACCGACTGATGCAGGAAAGTACTGGGCAGAGATAACTCTTGGCGAAGGAGAAAACAGCGCAACGGCACATGTTGTCTATACGATCGCTAAAGCACAATTAAC
>CAMNFQ010000032.1 GCA_946537295.1 uncultured Bacillota bacterium | reverse complement strand
TATGAAAAAGATTGTCAGAACATTATTAGTAATACTCATTTGTGTTTCGCTTGTTTCGTGTAAAAAGAACAAAGAAACAGACACTAATGCACAATACGGCGGTGCCGAGTATGTTGAACTATTACGAAATTATCAGGTAAGAGATAAGAATTACGGCAATACGCAAGATGATCCTGAATTTAATAAATTCCTGGATCAGGTATTTATTGATGGCTGTGAAATGGATTATTTTGCTATGCACTATACAGTCAGAGATTACCGAAAGTATGGCATTGAAAAACCACCGGTAGATCTTGGTGAGATCAAATATGGTTTTGATCAGGAGAATTTTGATTACTTTAAAGAACAGCTAGATATTCTTCATGGTTTTGATTACGATAAGCTTTCTTATAAGCAGCAGTATGATTATGATGCTTATGAATATACCATATATGAGTCATTAGCTGATTTATGTTACTTCCGTTATGATTTTATTCTGTCATCTGGAAATAATCAGGTTGAAAATCTGATCTCTAATTTCTCTGATTTTACATTCTATGATGTTGAATCAATCGATGATTATATCGTCTGTCTGAAAGACTTTGATCGTTATATGGAAGATATCATCAAATATACAAATGATCAGGCTGCTGATGGTTTACCACTATGTGATGAATGGATAGATTATACAAAAGAAGTTTGTGATAGAGCTCTTAATAAGACAGAAGATAATGAGTTTATCGTATCTTTTGAAAAAAGAATCAAGGCTTTGGACTTTATCAATGATGAACAGAAAAAAGCTTATATTGAAACAAATCATCAGATCGTTATAGATGAAGTTCTGCCAGCTTTTGCGAAGGTGTCAAAAGATGTTGAACAGTTCAGAGGTAAAGCAAAAGTTGATGATTACGCTTTATACAAGCTCGACAAGGACTATGCTGATCTGTCATACATGCTCAAGTCCAGCAGCAACACCAGTGTGGATGAGATGTTCCAGGATGTACAAGACCAGATGTCGATGTTTGAAGCGGAGTTCATGACTTGCTACTATGACAATGATTTAAAAAATAAACTTAATTCTGCAGTAGTAGGATTACTTCCAAATTATCTTCTTACTGGAAAAGACTGTCTGGAGTTTATTCGCAGTAAAATGAATGAGGATTTCCCTGAACTTGAAGAAGTGGAATACTCGATCGAGTATCTTGATCCTGATACAGCACCAGCTGGTGTAATTGCCTATTACTGGCCATCTCCAGTAGATGATTCAAATCAGAACATAATCAGAGTTAACCCTAATTCCAAAACTTCGGGTTATGAGACATATACCACTTTGGCTCATGAAGGAATTCCTGGCCATCTTTATCAGCATATCTTCTTCCATCAGGCTGGAGCTAAAGACTTCCGATCAACGATCTCGTATACCGGATATGATGAGGGATGGGCAGTTTATTCGCAATATCTTTCCATGAAATATGGTGGCGTTGATGATGAATATACCGGTTCAGCCTTGTTCTATAATTTTGGCAATTACTTCTTTGAGTATTCTTTCATTGATATTGCCTATAACTACTATGGCTGGAATGCGGTAGAGATCTACAATTATTTTGATAAGGAATCAATCTTTACCAGCTCACTTGAGGATATTGAAAACACTCTTGCATATGTAAAAGAAAACAGCCTCACATTTATTCCTTATGGTATTGGCTGTACTAATATTCTGAAGCTTCGTGAAAGAGCTAAAAATGCTTTAGGTGAAAAATATGATAACGTATCATTCAATAGAGCTATTCTGGAAAATGGTCCGCTACCTTATTCGATTCTGGAAACAGCAGTCGATAAATATATTTCTGACAATCAGTGATACCATTCTGGTATTTCACTGCCGATCAGTTCACCTGCGTGATCTGAGAAGCATTCACTCATATCTACGACACTGGATACGTTCCAGTGTTTTAGTTTGTTTATATCAAAGTGCCATGTTCCATAAAAAGCATAGGATATATCTTGCAATGATGCCGTATTCCAGGCTGATAGATCTGCATTTACATAATTGTCTTTATAGAACATCCTGCTGATATTTTTCAAAGATGATACATCCAGATTTTCAATTCCGTTTATCTGTAACAGCTGATTGGCTTTGGATGCATGATCACACTCGAACATAGATGAGGCATCTTCAAGATTTGAAGTGTTCCAGCCGCTGATATTGAGATTCTTGATGGAAAAGACGTTATAGAACATGTGGGACATATTTGTAACGTTACTTACATTCCAATTGCTCAGATCAAGATCATTTGCAAGAGCATCCATTGTGTTAAAGAACATGTATGAAAGATCATTGCATCTTTCACTGATGTTCCAGTTGCCTGGATCTCCATAATTACTCAGCTGTAAGGTGTTCTTGAACATCCCTGAAAGACTTTCAGCCTTACTGAGATCCCAATCTGACAGATCACCAATATTGTTTAATTTCTTACATTCAGAAAACAGATTGCTGAAATTGATAATATTTCCGGTATTCCATGAAGAGATGTTTCCAATGTTTCTGAGATTCTCACATGATTTAAACATATTGGAGACATCTGTAACGTTTGTGGTATTCCATCCACTAAGATTACCCGGTGTTGTCATGACCAGACAGTTCATAAACATTTCTGAGAGATCTTCGCAACTGATTGGATCAAGATTATCGAGCGCAAGTTTCTTGAGCTTGCTGCAGCCAGCAAACATCGCTTTCATATTTCTGTTTGATGGCATATGCCATGTTGAGAGATTCAGACTTGTCAGGTTGCCACATCCTTTAAACATCTGTCTGCTGTCAGTTATTCCTTCGGTGTTCCAGTTGTTTAAGGAAATTGAAGCAATACCTGAACCTTCAAACATAGACGAAGAGTCTTTCAGACTACTAGTATTCCACTGGTTAAGATCAAGACTTGATAACGAACCAGTATTTTCAAATGTTCCTGACATATCCTGAATATTTGAAGTATCGATTAAGTCAATCCCGTTTATCTGCGAAAGATAGATATTATCCTTAAACATTTCTCTTATTGTCTGACATTGACTGAAATCAACCGTGTTTATTCCATTTACCTGCATGAGTGAGGTAATGTCCTTAAACAGGCAAGACATATCAGGGTTGGCTTTGATCTGAACACCTGCATTATTGGATATAATGACTTCTTCATCACTTACTATATACAGCAGTACTGATCCATCTTGTTTTAAAGAAACATCATAATCATGATTGCGATCTATTGTTTCGCTTGTAAATGTTATGACATTAGGTCTGATATCGTGAAGAATTGCATTAAGTCTTTCTGGTTCCATCAGCATATTGCTGGCAACATGCCTTTCTAAAGAGATACTGATCGATATATTGCCTGACCAGTTTCCTACCGGAACTTCATCAATATGATAGGGAACATATCTGCTTCCTGTTTCATCTTTACCAAAAGTGATCATGCGGTTATCAATATAACCGCTGATCGGACTTTTTCCATGAGTGTCAGATAAGGTAAATGTCTGAGGGAATTCGATATTTACGGTGGTATTATCTGACAGATCATTTTCAATAATGTTTAGCGTAAAGCTACCTGACTCTTCTATTGTTGTATCCTTTGGTATCTGTATTACATAAGAATCTTTGCAGGGACCCTGAAAAGGGGTGTTTAGAAGAACAAATAATACCGGCAGTATTGACATATTAGGTCTCCTGCAAAGATATTCTTACTGTTAAGTGGCCATTCCATATCCCAGCGGAGAGTTTTCTATGGGTAATATTGATAGCTGAAGACAGGTAGGCATCACTTAATTCACCATATGACCACGACTCCTTATCTTGAGTGATAGTTACTGGAACGCTGCTTGTTCCATTGGAAAGTGTCGTGGATTTATCAAATATGACATTCAGTTTCTGATCAGCAAATATATCTCCCTTAACATAGAAAGTCATATTTGTTGTTTCATCTGATACATTGATACTTTTAGGTATCTTAACTGAATAAGTAGGAGGATTGATAACGCTCAGACCGATTGTATAAGTTCCTTGTTCGCTATAATCCTCAGCACAGATATTTATCATCAGAAGCTGAAGCATCAGTAATATTAGAAATATTTTTTTCATCATTTATCCTTTCTCGTATCAGGGATGCAGGACCCTGATTGTTTTTATTGAACTTCTGCTAAAGTAATAGTTACTGGCAGATCGCAATGGAAATTACCAGCTGGAAGTGATTCATGAGTTATTGTCACTACCGCTTTTCTTTGCGTGTAATCTCCTGCTAATGCATCATATGTGAATGTTCCATCACTGATAGAAGCACTGATAGGCATTCTTTTGTTGCTGCCAGGAACAACATCTTCCAGATATAAACCAGTCTGCTGGCAGGTAACTACAAGCTGTTTGTCAGCTGAAATATCGCCCTTGGCAAAGATATCGAATGTCTTGGTATTATCAGTAACATCTACTGTTTTAGGCAGTTTTACAGTATAAGATGAAGCCTTTGCAGCAATCAAAGATACAGTCGCATCATTGCCGGTAACTTCTTCATCTGTTTCAGCAAAAACATTATTTGGCACGCTAAGTAACATTGCCACACACATCAGCATTAAAATTTTTTTCATATATTAATCTCCTCGTTTATTTATATAGATATCCTGATTCTGTCTAATTCCTGACCATAGAACCGCTTTGGTTTCAAGTTCATAGGAAGATATGGAATATATCAGCGTATGTTCACCTGCATTTAAACGACTGTATATATCAAGTTCTTCCATGTTTCCCGGTTCGATCAGTTTAGATTCATAGATCAGTTCATCATTATCAAAGACATCAAAACTGAGATAGACCTCATTATCTGAAGGGTTCATCAGATAGACAAAAGGATTCTCCTTGTTGATCTCTAATAATCCAAATCCTACAAGCTCCGTGTACTCATCTTCATTGCTTTTATGATTTTCTGGCATATGTAGAGTATTTTGTTTATCCGAAACCTCTCGATCTGTCACCAGTATGTTTTTGTTTCTATTGTTTTCGGTTAGATAAAACATAAAAATACCAACAGTTATAAGTAATAATCCTAACAGGACCAGAATAATCTCTTTTTTGATCTTCTTTTTTTCTTCCATGTAAACTAGCTCCTTCATATCTTTATTCACACGAAAAGAGAAAATTCCTATGCTGAATTAATTATTTTTTTGTATAAATTAAAAAAACCATATTTCTATGGTTTTCAGTTAATGGTTTCTAGGATTGATTTCCTTATAGACTTTTCCATCCTTTATGAATACGTGTGTCAATCGATCCGAGAGGGAAGTGAGCAGCTCATAAGTGATGGTATTTAATTCTTCAGCACGTTTATCAATATCAATGTGTTCCCCAAACAGTTCCACGATACTGTCTTCAGCATGATATTCATCAGTATGTATCATAAGCTGATCCATGCAGATACTTCCAACAATCGTTCCGTATTCATTTTCAACAAAAACTTTCTTGCCGGTATTGCTTCTGAAGAAGCCATCCGCATAGCCGATTGGAATAGTGAGAAGATATCCTTTTCCGTCGCTGGTATAGTGTCTGCCATAGGAGACCGTTTCTCCACTTTGCAGTTTTTTGCACATGCTGACATGAGCAAGCAATCTTATACATGGCTTAAGATCTGTTTCATAGGCACTGTAGCCTAGAAGTCCTAAACCAATTCTGTGATAGTTACAGATATCATCGTTTATGATCAAAGAAGCATCGGTGGCTGACATGTGAATATATTTAAAATCATAAGCAAGTGATTTTACACAATTTCTGAATAACTCATATTGTTTGTTTGAATATTCCAGATCACTATCAGCGCTGGAGAAGTGTGACATCACTCCTTCAACTCTTGCACCTTTTTGAAGTAACATATCAAGGATATCCCTTGCTTCATCAGGTTCTACACCGATTCTGTTCATTCCGGTATCAAGCTTCAGATGTACTTTTACATCTTTCAGATCCGCTTCAGAAACAAACTTTCTGCTAAGGGTAACGATACTGAAGTTGTTGTCTCTGACAATATTCATTTCGTCCTTGGAGACGCATCCTAATATCAGAATCTCATCGCTGATTCCTTTTTCTCTGAGATTGATCGCTTCATCAAGACTTGATACAGCAAAAAAACTGATTCCAGCTTCTTTGAGAATACTGGCTTCCATGTAATCGATTGTGCCATAGCCGTTAGCTTTTATGACACCAATGATATCCTTATCTGAACGTTTTTTAAGATATTCAACGTTATATTTGATCTTATCAAGATTAACTTCTATGTATGCTTTTCTGAACATATTATTATTGTAAAACTAATTGACTTATTTTGGGAGTGTATGTTAATATAATTAAGCGTTAAATGGAGGCTTAGCTCAGTTGGGAGAGCACCTGCCTTACAAGCAGGGGGTCACAGGTTCGAGCCCTGTAGCCTCCACCATCTGTTTGCCAACTTAGCGCAATAGGTAGAGCAACTGATTTGTAATCAGTAGGTTACGGGTTCAATTCCTGTAGTTGGCACCATTTACTAGTAACTCTCGAAAGAGAGTTTTTATTATGTCTGTTATAATTTGAATAGGTAATAAATCTGTATTAGTGCAGAAGATATAAGGAATATGACGGCAGAAGAAATGTGGAAAAAATCCGGGATCTCCGGAACATATGAAGCATGGTCCTTTACAGACGCTCCTGATAAACTGGTGAGTTTAGTCATGCAGGGAATCAAAACAGCAACCTGTTCTGCATATGATCTATATCAAATAAATAATGAGAAGCTTCCTCAGGTTGGAGATTACAGTGTTATCTTGAATTCAAATGATGAAGCAATGTGCATTATTAGGACGACTAAAGTATATGTAACAGATTTTGATCAGGTCTCTGAAGAACACGCTTATAAAGAAGGAGAAGGTGATCGTTCTTTGAAATATTGGCGAATTGTTCATGAAGATTTCTTGAGAAGTGAACTTACTCCTGTAAATATTCCATTCAGCAATAAAACGAAAGCTGTTTGCGAAGAGTTTGAAGTAGTATATAGATAAAGTTTTTAGCAGCGAGTATAGTGAGAAGGGGTTATCATCGGATCACTTGTAGGAATCCTATTAAAAAATAGTGATGATTCTTAAGCTGATAAACAAAATAAATCTAAGTTTACATAGGCGAAATAAATGAAATATAATTCTTTAATTCCTGAATTAACGGTAAAAGACATAGATAAAACCAAAGAGTTTTATGTGAAGGTTTTGCAATTCAAAGTGGAATATGAGCGGTTCGAAGATCGATTTGTATTTCTTTCGTATGAAGGCAATCAAATGATGTTTGAACAGGATAATGACAACTGGAGTGTAGGTAGGCTTGAATATCCATATGGTAGAGGTGTTAATTTTGAAATGACAGTTTCTGATGTCGAAAGTCTCTATAAACGAGTTTTGGACTACGGAATAAAACCTTTTCGGGATTTGAAAGTCAGCCATTACAGAAATGGTGATGAGACAATTGTTCAAAAAGAATTTCTGATACAAGATCCAGATGGTTATCTATTGAGATTTACCGATTGATAAGTTCTGTTTTTCTGATCAGCAATAATAACTTTCCAGATAGTCTTATATATAAAAACATTTCATAATGATCTGTGGGAATACTTAACGTCAACTCAAAATTTGAAATATTTGTTTTTCATCATAATCATAAAGTTATTGTAATGGTTATTAATGTAATATTTCTATATATAGATACATGCAGATTTTTATAAGACATAAGCTTCGCTAAGAAGAGAAAACCATAAATATGTTAAGGAGAAAAACAATGGAAAAATATCGTTTTATGGAACTCGCAGATAGAGAAAAAGGTTTTGAGTTTTATCAGGCTTTTCGTGATGAAGTGGACTGGGTAATTGGTGGAAAGGATGATACATACTGGTTCACGATACTAAATGATCAATCAGTCAAAGAAACATATGTCGGAAAATACAAAGATGGAGTGTGGACCGATCAAAGAATAAAAGGCAAGGGTAAAAAGAGAACTGTAGAATCTATGCCTTCAGAAAGTACCGTCAAACGTATAGAAGAAAGAGCCTACTTCATGCAAGATGAAGCGTGGATTAAAGATAGAAAACCAAGACTGATAGAGGATTCTCATCCGCATTATCATTATACCTATGGTATAGGGGATAAGGCTCTTGATGTTTCGGAAAAATATGGAGTCAGTATCGCTTTTTCGGATATTTCAGATCCTTCTGCTGCCTATCATTTGAGATATCTTTATACTGGCGAAGATGTTGAGATCCCGGAATAAGAACTTGAGATAATTTGAGTTAAGATTATTAACTCTTTATTGTTTTTACTATGTTTTAGAGTTGATGATCTCTAATGGTTTTCATTAGTAATTGCTCGATACGTATAGATAATTGCATATCAGCAGATATGATAAAATTATTATGTATGAGGATGATGTATGATTGATTTTGATTGTTTATTGTGCCATAACGCAAAATGTACTATTGAGTGTGGTGATATCGAACCACACCGGATATTAAGAGATTTATATTTTAGTAATGATGAAGTGGCCAGAAACAGTCTACCTGAAAATATTCCGTGTCTGAATTGTGATGGAAGATGCGAAAAGGCTTGTCCGGTACATGTTAAGATCAAAGATATCGTTTCTTCTTTGAAAGAGATTAAAAAAGAAGATATATCGTTAGATTATGACAGACTAAGAACAGATTTCTGTGGCATTCCTTTGGAGAATCCTTTTCTGCTTTCTTCATCTGTTGTTTCTTCTACATATGAGATGTGTGCCAGAGCTTTTAATGAAGGCTGGGCAGGGGCTGCATTCAAGACCATCTGTTTGATGGATATAATTGAATCTTCACCGCGTTTTTCTGCCATAAAAGGTGATAATCATAGAATAATCGGTTTCAAGAACATTGAACAGCTTTCTGAAAATTCAATCGAAGAAAACCTAAAAACATTCAAAAGATTAAAGAAAGACTTTCCTAATAAGTTTCTGCTTGTATCTATCATGGGCCGAAATGACGAGGAGTGGGCTTATCTGACAGATATTCTCAATGATTCTGGTGCTGATGCACTTGAACTCAATTTTTCTTGCCCTAATATGACTGAAGAAAATACCGGAAGTGATATTGGGCAGATTCCGGAACTTGTTGAAAGATATACAAGAGTTGTTAAGAAACATTCTAAGCTGCCATTTATTGCCAAGCTTACTCCTAATGTGACACACATCGAGGAAAGCGCTGATGCGGCAATAAGAGGTGGTGCAAATGGTGTGGCAGCTATCAATACAATCAAAAGTCTGATCGAAGTAGATATCAATCGTGATGGAAAACTTTTCTTTTCTTCAATCGGTGGTTATTCCGGCAGAGCAATAAAACCGATCGCCTTACGTTTTATTGCGGAACTTGGCAAAGATCCAAACCTTAAAGATCATCATATCAGTGCCATGGGTGGTATTGAAAACTGGATCGATGCAATGGAATTTATTGCCCTAGGTGCCAACACAGTTCAGATCACAACTGCTGTTATGCAATATGGCTATCGAATCATAAACGAGCTTAAGGATGGAATAACTCATTATCTGATCAAAAATAATGTTGCATCAATCAATGACATCAGAGGCGATGCGTTGCCTGGTGTTGTTGATGTTGAGAAGCTTGATAGATCATATATCATTTATCCGAAATTCAACAGAGAAAAATGTGTCGGATGTGGAAGATGTGAAGTATCTTGTATGGATGGCGGACATCAGGCAATCACAATAGTAGATGGACATCCGATACTTAATGCGGATAGATGTGTTGGCTGTCATTTATGTGTACTTGTCTGTCCAAGAGATGCGATCACTTCTTCAGAAAAACATGTACCAAAAAAGAAAAGAAATATTCAACTATAAAACTTATGGGAAAAAGATTTGATGCACTTCAGTTTCCTGGCCACAAAAATAAAGTTTTTACTTTAAGCTATGATGATGCAGTGGTTCAGGATCGTAGACTGGTAGAACTGTTTAACAGATATGGTGTTAAAGCAACTTTTAATGTTGGCTATGGAGCCTTAGGCTTTAAAGGATCAAAATCGTATCATGGTAATCCTCCGGTCGATGTTTCTAAAGTTGAAGTTAATGAACTTGTGTCTTTGTATCAGGGACATGAGATAGGTGGACACAGCCTTGATCATCCTGATCTGAGTAAAATCGGACTTCCTCAGGCGATGTATCAGATCATTGAAGATAAAGTTCAGCTGGAAAAGATCTGCCAAAGACCGCTGGAAATGTTTGCGTATCCATTTGGTACTTTTAATGATCAGATCAAAGATCTTATCGCAATGGCAGGCTATAAGGGTGCTCGTACAACCAGATCAACACATGGTTTTGATCTTCCTGCTGACTGTTATGAACTTGATCCAACCTGTCATCATAACGACCCGGAGCTGATGTCTTTAGCAAAACGTTTTGTTGAAGATGATGGATTTAAACCAATGATGTTCTATGTCTGGGGACATGGCTATGAATTTGATGACAGACATAACTGGAATGTTATTGAAGAGCTTCTGGAATATATTAGCAAGCATAAAGAAAAGATCTGGTTTGCGACCAATGGTGAGATTTTGTCATATTATCAGGCTTATAAGAGACTTGAATACTCTGGCGATGGTTCACTTATCTATAATCCTAGTTGTATAGATATTGAAATATGCACATATCCGGGAGTTTATGAGACATTAAAAGCAGGGCAGATCACTAAGATTAAGGAAACTGGCTTGTTATAAAAAAACTGCATGTGCAGTTTTTTAAAGGTTAGCCTTGATTTTTTCGATGATCTCTTTATATTCTTCATCGGTAAGGAATTTCTTCTGAGGATTCATTTCAAATGTTCCACCCCATTCAAAACCATCTTTATATTTAGGGACAAGGTGCATGTGCAGATGGCATCCGGTATCACCATATGCTCCATAATTTACCTTGTCAGGATTAAATGCTTTATGAAGAGCATTTGAAACACGACATACATCATCAAAAAAGGCGTTACGCTGTTCAGGAGTGATGTTGACTATTTCACTTACATGATCATTATAGGCAACCACACATCTGCCCAGGTGCGACTGTTCCTTGAATAGCACAAGCTTGCTTACATTCAGATCACAGATCTTGATGCCAAACTTATCAAGCAATTCACCTTCCATACAATATGCACAATTATTATCTTTCATTTTATTGATCTCCTTCTATCCATAATTATACCTTTATGAATGTTGAATTATAATAATAGTATGAATAATCAGGACAACAATTTATGCTATGATGCTTCAGAATTTGTCTTATTAAGTGATGTCATACCGGATATTCTTTTGGATATACGCTATTATTCTTCGTTCAATTTCGTTGGTGAAAGAATCGATGGATATGAACTACCACTTGCTTTTATTACAAAGAAGACAGCTATTGCATTAAAAAATGTTTCTGAACAGATCAGAAAACAAGGACTGAGATTTAAAATCTATGATGCATACAGGCCACAGAAAGCCGTTGATCATTTTGTACGCTGGGCCAGTGATATCAATGACATTAGAATGAAAGAGTCTTTCTATCCTGAAGTTGATAAGAAAGATCTTTTTGAGGCAGGATATATAGCTGCAAGATCTGCACACAGCAGGGGAAGCACTGTAGATCTGACACTTTTCTCTGATCAGGGATATGATCTGGATATGGGTTCAGCTTTTGATTATTTCGGGGAAATATCTCATCCGGATTACCAAGATATCAGTGAAAAACAGCACGAAAATCGTATGTTGTTGAGAGACCTGATGGTCAAAAATGGTTTTATTCCATACGAAAAGGAATGGTGGCATTTCACACTTGCTGACGAGCCATTCCCTGATACCTATTTTGATTTTTCCATCAGTGAAGATTTGCTTAAAATTAACTGATTCTTTTAATTTGCATTTTATTAAAATTATTTAGATAATTATTAATAGGGTTACCAAGTTTTGTTTAATTCATATGCGAATTAGATTTTCTATTACACTGATAATAATGGTTTTTGCCCTCTCTGTATGTGCTTTTATATCGCACCATTCCAGGAAGGCAATTGGCCGTTCAGTAGCTGCACTACTGATTGCTCTGATTCCACCGGTTACCGGTAATCTCATAATTATCGGTTCCAATTATCAGAATCTTTCAACTGTAGGATATTATACCTACTTTTTTGGTATGAATCTGGTAATGTATGCTTTACTGAAGTTTACTTTTGTCTATTGTAATATCAACTGGCCTGATAAGATCTCACAAAATGCTGTCAGATTGTTGCTTGTATTTGATGCTATACAGCTATCGCTCAATCCTTTATTGGGACATGCATTTGCGACAGAGGAACTGATAGTTGATGGAAGTATCTATTACCGTCTGATTCCTTATGCCGGTCAGAGTATCCACCGAATCATTGACTACTCGATTTTTCTTATCGTTCTGCTTATCTTTACAGTAAAAACATCCAAAACATCAAAGATCTATGCTGAACGCTATTCAGTGATTTTGCTGGTCATGCTTTTTACCGGTGTTTGGGAAACCTATTATATCTTTTCCGGTCGACCAATCGATACTTCAATGATCGGTTTTGGTGCCTTTGGTCTGCTTGTTTTCTATTTTTCACTTTACTATCGACCATTAAGACTGCTTGACCGTATGCTGGCCAACATCGCTTCCGAAATGAAAGAAGCACTGTTCTTCTTTGACAGCAATAAGACCTGTATCTGGGCTAACAGTCCAGGGCTTGATCTGGTTCATATAAATGAGGAAGATTTTGAAATAGCTTCATCAAGATTAAAGGAAATGTTTAAGAGTTTTAATAATGATGAAGATCAGTTCAACGCCAACGAGATCATCGATTCAGGAAGTGAAAAGAAGTATTACGTTTTATCAAAACAGCTGGTCAACGATGATGATGGCTATCCTGTAGGATCGTTTCTGAGTGTACGTGATAATACTGCTGAACAGCTGGAACTGCAGAAGGAAATATTCAACGCAACACACGATAGACTCACCGGACTTTATAATCGTGAAAAGTTCTTTGAAATGTCCGAAAATATTCTTCATAATAATCCTGATAAAGAATATCTGGCTGTATTTGCGGATATCAATGATTTTAAACTGGTCAATGATGTCTATGGCAACGAATTTGGTGATCTTGTCTTAAAGAAGGTTGCTGATCTGTTTTCAACGCTATGTCCTGAAAACAGTATATATGGAAGACTTGGTGGTGATACTTTTGGCATATTATATCCTGCTGATCAGTTCAGGATCGAAGATCTGGAAAATCATCTTTCACGTTTCAGTATTGTACAGGATGAACTGGAACTTCAGATCATTCTGCACATTGGCGTGTATGA
Organism: uncultured Bacillota bacterium; assembly: GCA_946537295.1. Classification (GTDB taxonomy): domain Bacteria; phylum Bacillota_I; class Bacilli_A; order Erysipelotrichales; family Erysipelotrichaceae; genus Colivicinus. The sequence continues at coordinate 1,960 of CAMNFQ010000032.1, read as the reverse complement.
AATAGTAGACAGAAGTATTCCGACATCAGCCATGTTTGACAGAGCTCATATGGCGATCTCTACCATCAAGGAAGATTACCATCATCTTATCCAATACTATAATGATGATTTCAGGAGTGATGTCATCTGGAATAAGCAGATCTCATCCGATCTGCATGATGCCTTAAGAAACAGAGACATCGTACCTTATCTTCAGCCAATTATGGATGTCGAAGGCAAGATAGCCGGAGCCGAAGTGCTCGTAAGATGGAATCATCCGATTGAAGGATTCCTTTCTCCGGGTAAGTTTATTCCAGTCTTTGAAAAGAATGGCATGATTGCTGATGTTGACAGATATATGTGGCGCTGTGCTTGTGAGATATTAAGAAAGTGGAAACAGAAAAATCGTAATGAATTTATTTCCATCAATATCTCTCCTAATGATTTCAATCAGCTCGATGTCGTTAAAGAACTGAAAGAACTGATCAGGGAATATGATATATCTGCTTCACAATTAAGAATCGAAATAACTGAAACGGTTATGATGTCTGATATCGATAAGCGTATGAGTACATTATCGGAATTGAGCTCAATGGGCTTTATTATCGAGATGGATGATTTTGGCAGTGGCTATTCATCATTCAATCTTTTAAAAGATATGGAAGTTGATGTTCTTAAGATCGATATGGTCTTCCTAAGAAAAACAGGAGATGTCGAGAAAGCTAAAAAGATCGTCAAGAATATCATCAGTATGGCAAATGATCTCAATATTGTTCCTTTGACTGAAGGAGTAGAGACCCAAAGACAGTTTGAAGTTCTTCTGGATATGGGCTGTAAGCTGTTCCAGGGATTCTATTTCGCTAAGCCAATGCCTGAAGCTGAATTTGAAGAGTTCCATAACACACATGGCAGATAATTATGAAAAAAGTTAAGATAACTGTAATGAAAAAGGTAAGTCATGATGATCTTATCTCCCATTATGAAAACAGGATCTCGGATGCCTGTAATATGGAACTTGGTGCTTCTTTCATCAGTGAAAACTGTCTGATTCCTGAAGGCTTTTGTGAAAGTGCCTGGCAGAATCTTTATCCTTATGTCATGACGTTGTCATGTGGGGGAGAAGATATTCATAATGGTTGGATGAAAGATAAGAATACAGCTATGATCTCCTGTAATGATGGTTTCAGACCGGTAAGTTTCTATCTGGAAGCGATCGATTAGAGCGTAATTGTCATAACTGTTATATATTAATGAGATAATTCTGTTATGAACAGAATAAAACTATATCATAGTGGATTTTATCAAGTAGAGAATCCTGATATCCATTTTGGCAGAAAGAATGCTGATTTTGGTCAGGGTTTTTATTTATCTGATGATCTGCAGTTTTCGCTTCGTTGGACAAAACATCATAAAGGAAAGACAAGCTATCTGAATATCTATGAACTTGATCTAAGTGATCTCAAGATTCTGAAATTTGAAAGAGACGAAAAGTGGTTCAATTATCTTTCGGGAAACAGAAAGAATAAGCAGGATATATATGCGGATTATGATCTGATCATTGGACCAATTGCCAATGATACACTATTCGATACCTTTGGAATTCTGAATAGTGGTTTACTCAAAGATAATGAAGCAGTAAGGTTACTGATGATAGGCCCCGAATATCAGCAGTATGTCATCAAAAGTGAAAAAGCCCTTCATAATCTCAAGTATCTTGAAACAAATGTAATTGAAGAAAGTGAAGCAGATACATATGCGCTACAGCTATCAAAAGAAACAGAAGCTTTCCAGGAAGAATTTGGTAAGATGCTGGAAAAAATCATGGAGGAACAGAACTGATGAATGAAGTAATTGATGTGATAATGAACAGGAAATCAATAAGAGATTATGAGGATAAGGAAATACCTGAAGAAATAAGAAAGGTGATTCTTGAAGCGGCATGTGCGGCGCCAACAGCCGGTAATCAACAGATGTATACGAT
>CAMNFQ010000031.1 GCA_946537295.1 uncultured Bacillota bacterium | reverse complement strand
AGCTTCGGCTCTTTTTCTTTAGGATATAATTTAACTAAGATGAATAGAAAATCATTATTGATCATCGTAGTTTTCTTTCTTTTTCTTTCGCTTTCCGGTTGTGACAATAAAAAGAGCGAAGAAACAGAAACGGTTGTTGAAAACGAGATTGAAGATGTCAGTCTGGTTTTAGGTGATGAACGTTTTGAAGAATATCTTCCTCTTCTGGAAAATAAAAGAGTAGCGCTGTTTTCTAATCAGACTGGCATAGTTGGAAATAAAACAGATAAGACTATTGATAATGATCTTATTCCTTTTGGTTTTGATGAAAACGGCAAAGAGATCGGCTATGGAATACACATTCTTGATGCCTTGATTAAAAAGGGAGTAAATGTTACCAGTATCTTTTCGCCTGAACATGGTTTTCGCGGAGACAAGGGTGCTGGTGAAAATGTTGATGATTCATATGATTATCAGACAGATATTCCAATACTGTCGCTTTATTCTGAAAATGGTCATTATCCCAGCGAAAAAGACATGGACAGTTTTGATGTCCTGGTAGTGGATATGGAAGATGTAGGTGTAAGATTTTATACCTACAGTATTTCACTGTATTATCTGATGGATGCCTGTGCCAAATATGATAAACAGGTGATAATACTTGATCGTCCAAATCCTAATGGATTTTATGTCGATGGTCCATTGCTGAAGGAAGGTTTTGAATCAGGGGTTGGTATCCTTCCTATTCCTGTTGTCTATGGTATGAGTCTGGGTGAACTTGCCCTCATGATAAATGGAGAAGGCTGGTTAAGTAATGGTAAGAATTCCTGTGACCTTACAGTAATAAGCTGTCTGAACTATGATCATCAGATGAAGACAAGTCTGATTAAAAGACCTTCACCAAATCTTAAAGATATGAGAGCAGTATATTTATATCCTTCACTCTGTTTCTTTGAAGAATCTTATGTATCGGTAGGTCGCGGAACTGATCATCCATTTGAAATATATGGATCGCCATATTTTGAAGGCGTTGAAGATTATGATTATTCCTTCATTCCTGAAAGTATGGAGGGTGCTGTCTATCCTGATTTTGAAGGAAGAACATGTTATGGCAAAGATCTGAGACAATTACCTTTGGAACAGATAATTGATGACCATATTAATCTTTCTTATCTGATCGATGCCTATCAGAGATTCTCATCAGCTTTTCCTGATATATCCTTTTTTGGTGATAGTGATAATCGGGGATACTACTATATTGATTATCTTAGTGGTTCAGATGATTTAAGAAAAATGATTGAAAGCGGAATGAATGAAAAACAGATAAAAGAAACATGGAAAGATGATATTGAAACATTCAAAGTATTGAGAAGACCATATCTGTTATATAGTGAGTAAAGATGTTATTTAAAAAGAAGATTGAAAAGAAGAGCTATGATCCTTTGATCAGAAAGCCAAAGATCAGAGTAAGTATCTGCACCGGCGAAATGGTTGCGGGTTTTTATAATGTTCAAAGTGAACGTTTTGAAGAAGTGATGCTGATAAGAAATGATAATGATCTGAAAGAATTCAAGGAGATATACAGTATCGATACTGATATTGAAAAGTTCTATTAAAAATATGACCTGGTCTTGTGATCAGGTCATATTCTAATAATTGATTATTCTGCTTTTTGGGAATCGATTGAATCTTTGTATGTCTGTAGGATCAGACCATCATTGATATAGGCATTGAGATACTTAGGCTTGAGAGCCTTTTCGTAATCCTGAACCAGTGGCTGATATTCAGGAATGGAAGATATGATGACATTTGGAATGATCAGAGAATCTTCAGGCTTACCTTCGACATATGTTACATAGACATATCCTTTAGGGATACTTGTCTGATGCGTAGAGAATTTTTCAATGATCTTGGTTTCGATCTTTTTCATATCGTTATCATATATTTCGACATCAAGTTGCCAATAGACATGATTTTTCAATTTAGCATCTCTGCCGAATCTTACAAATGTTCCTGAATTGATCTTGGCCAGAGCAACATCACCATTTGCGACAGCCTTCCTGATGATTCTTTGATCAGTGAACAGATCATATGATGAATACAGGGTTGAAAGAATAAACAGGAACAGGACAAAGGCAAATATTGTCTGGAATTTATATGGAGCCCAAAGCTCACGATTTAAGATCAATAATACGATACTTATAATGTCAACGATGACAACAATTGACAGCAGAATAGTGGATTTTTTATATATTTTAAGTTGCATTTTATGTTTCCTCTTACCTTTGATTTTAACATCAATATGACATTATGTGAATTGTGTGAGAATTGTGTGAAAAAAGTTGAAAGCGCTTTTACAAAGCACTATAATGAAAATATAAGGAGGTTCATAAATTATATGAGCAATTTAATGTTAGGTATAATTTTAGGTCTGTGGGCTGGTGTTTCCATGGTCTTAAACTTATCCGGTCTTGGTATTCGTACTCCTATAATTACAGGTCTCTTAGCTGGTCTGTGTGTTGGTAACATACAGATGGGCTTACAGGTTGGTTCTGTAATGCTGATCAACAGCTTAGGATTCTATACTTATGGTGGTGCAACAATTCCTGATTTCATTACTGGTTCTATCTTCGGAACTGTCGTAGGTGCTAAATCAGGTTCTGTAGATGCAGGTATCGTTGTAGCTCAGGGTATCGCTCTTCTGATGTCTGAAATGGATATCTTAGGTCGTGCTTCTACTACAGTATTCCAGCATTTAGGTGATCAGGCTTTAGCAGAGAACAACATCAAGAAATTTGAAACAGTTACTCTGATGGGTGTTCTTCCTTGGGCATTATCAAGAATGATCCCAGTATTATTGGGAATGATCTTAATCGACAACGTAGTTGCATTAACTAACTTCGCTACAAGCATTCAGTGGGTAGCTAACGGCTTAGCAGTTGTTGGTAAAGCTTTACCAGCAGTTGGTTTCGCTCTTCTGTTATCTTACATGGATCTTAAGAAGTATTGGCCATTCTTCATTATCGGCTTCGTATTATACGCTTATGCCGGAATGGGCACAGTAGCTCTTGCTTTAGTTGGTTTAGCAGCTGCTAGTTTCTTTGTACAGGGAGGTGCTAAATAATGTCTAAAAAGTTATCTCAAGCCGCTTTAAAGAAAGCATGTAACAGACACAACTGGGCATTACAGTGGTGCTGGAACTATGAAAAGATGCAGGCTGCCGGCTATGCATACGCTATGGTTCCAATCGTAAAAGAATTATATGATGGTGAAGAAGAACAGTGCAGACAGCTTGAAAGACATATGCAGTTCTATAACACTCACCCAGGTGCTTCAGCTCTTATCATGGGCGCTGGTGTAGCTCTTGAAGAAGGTGGTCAGCCAGAAGTACATGATAGCTTAAAGGTTGCCTTAATGGGTCCTTTAGCTGGTATCGGTGATACTATTCAGGCAGTATTAGTTACTCCTCCATTCAACATCATCGCTGCTGGTTTAGCTAATGAAGGAAACGCTATTGGTGCTATTTTAGCTTCAACACTTCCTGTATTAGCATTATTCATCCTCAGATGGCCATTATTCAACTATGGTTACAAACAGGGTGCTAACGTTATCAACGATGTATCAGGCGCTGGTACAATTGATAGACTCCAGGTTGGTGCTAACATCTTAGGTGTTACAGTTATGGGTGGTTTCGTTCCATCTATGATCGGTGTTAAATTACCTGTTAAATTAGGTCAAGACTTAACAATCGATGGTGCTACTGTTGAAGCTAAGACTTTACAGTCAGTATTAGATGCAATCTTCCCATGCTTAGTTCCATTGGCATTAACATTCGGCTGCTACTACCTGATCAAGGTAAAGAAGATGTCTCCATTGACAGTAATCTTAATCCTCTTCGTAGTTGCATTCGTATTAGGTGCTATTGGTTGGATGGCATAAGATTAGGGCTAGTAAACAATCTAAAACGCAGATCATTCAGATCTGCGTTTTTCTTTACAAAAACTTGAAATAAGTAATTGATGTAAGCGCTTTTGTAAGTGCTATAATTATTGATAGAGATATATGGAGGAACATCAATATGATCAAACATTTAAGAATCGATAATAGACTTATTCATGGACAGGTTGCAGTTACATGGATGAATTCGATTGGAGCTGATAAGATCATTGTCTGCAATGATAAAGTAGCTGCTGATCCTATTCAGAAAATGGCTCTTCCTATGGCTGCTAGAGGAAACACGGTTTATGTTTTCACTATTGAAGAAACAATCAACTATGCAAAGGAACATCCTGAAGAGACAATGTTCGTAATTGCCAAGTTCCCATCAGATGCTTTAGCAATCCTGGAATCAGGTGTTGAAGTACAGGATGTCAACGTTGGTAACGCTGCTCCAATTCAGGGTACAAAATATAAGATGGTTACTAAATCAATCGCTGTAACTGAAGATGATGCTAAATGCTATCGTAAGATCGCTGAATTAAGAGGTGGAGTTCTTACCAGCAGACTTACTACAATGAACGAAACTGAAAACTTCTTAGATCTGCTCGCTAAGAACGGTCTATAAGATCTACAAAAAATAGCTAAAAACAAAGGTGGAAATCAATCCACCTTTTTTCTTCCTACGATCTGATACATGGTATCATCTGATATTGCAGCTGTAACATCCAGATATCTGCTCATCATTGATGAAAGATCTTCTATCTTCATCAGTTCACATTTGATATCATCCGAGATATTTGAATGACAACTGTTTATTCTTTCTCTTGAAGCACCATGAGCTATACTCAGATAACCATTATCCTTCAACAATCCTGTAAGATGCATGATAAGTTTTTCCGGATCAATAAAATGAGGAAAAGAATTATAGATGATGATATTATCAAAAGTTTTATCAGGATTAAAATCATCAATATCACTGCAGACTATCTTTACTCTTTCATCATGAAATTTTGCCGATGCTGCCTCGCACATTCTGACAGAGAGATCAACTCCGGTAACCGAATTGACATTTCGTGAAAGATAGAAAGGGATCATGACACCAGTACCACAGGCTACATCAAGAACGTCATGTCCTTCTTCAATCTTTGCATTATCAAGGATCAGATTCATGATCTTTTCATCAATAACCATATCATTATCCCAAGCGGGTGCCAGTTCATCAAAAAAATCTCTGATCTTATCCTTGTTCATATGAGTTATTCTAACACAATTGATAATCTAAGATGTGCTAAAATTAAAGAGTGGAAAACGAAACATTAGAATTTAAGAAAACCGAAGATATCAAACCTGAAGGAAACTTTGTAAAAGCAATATGCTTTAAACCAAAAAGAGCACCAATCATCTGCATTGCGATCGGTATATGTTTACTGATACCAAACAATACAATAGTCAGATTGCTCGGCTTGTTCTTTATTGCCATGGCAATCCTGGTATTGAAGTATGTAAAAGATTATAAGGTAATGGATATCTTTGATAAAGGTGTAATGATCTATGGTGATTATGAAAACAAGACGGCCTACTTCATTAACTTTGATCAGATAGAAATGTGGTCAATCAAACATGAAGACGGACAGGATACGATCGTATTCGATCTGGGTGAAAAGGGAAAGATCATCAAGGAAAGCTTTGAAGCGGATAAAGCCTATAGAGCTTTGTATGCCCTGATCAGAGAAAAGGAAGAAAACTATATCATAGCTCAGAAGAACAAAGATAAACCTCTTTCGATCCCTGATGCCTTGAACAACATCAAAAATACATTCTTAAAGAAATAGCCTGCTAAGGCTATTTTAGTTATATAATAATATTAAAGAAAAAAGGAGTACATAATATGAAATCTGTAATTGGTGCTGCTGATGGCAAATTCAAAGTTATCAACTCCGATGGCTTTGATGGTCTCTACACAAAGTATACAGTTGTCAGAGGTGATACTTTGGGAAAAATAGCTAAGGATAATGAAACTACCGTTGATTTCCTGGCTAAAGTAAATGACATTAAGAATGTTGATCTTATTGAAGTTGATCAGGTATTACTGATCCCTGTAAAGGGTGAAGTTGAATCTGCTCCAGTTCCTGGCCGCAAGAAATCGGTAATCGGTGCAGGAAACGGACTGTTCAAAGTTATCAACTCTGATGGTTTTGACGGACTGTATTCAAAGTATACAGTAGTTAAGGGTGATACATTAGGAAAGATCGCCAAGGACTTCGGAACTACTGTTGATTTCCTGGCTAAAGTAAATGACATCAAGAATGTCAATCTGATTGAAATCGATCAGGTATTGCTTATCCCAGCAAAAGAGGAAGAAAAGAAAGAACCAGCTGCTGGCCCAGCTCAGCCACTGTTCAATCGCAACAAATAATCTAACAGCCCGGTATGAACCGGGTTTTTTATTGCTCCAGAGACATTAAAATGAGTTAAGATATTTGAGTATGAATATTCTGGAAAAACGTACTGTTACCTTAAATACGATCTTCAACTTTGGCGCAACATTAGTTTCACAGTTTATTTCTGTTTATCTTTATATCTATACAAAATCAATTCCCATGATGTGTCTGTACATTATTGTACGTATCGGACTGTTTCCGGTATTTTTTATCTTGGGTAATCGTTTAAGCAGAAAACACAGTTTTACACTTACCTATACCTTGGGATTGATCCTGATAACGATTGGTCTGGTATTCTCGCTGTTGTCAGGTGAACTGTTTGAAAGAGCACCATATTATGTTTTACTGGTAGCAGGAATAATTGGAAGCGGTGAAGGATTCTACTACTTTTCTGCCAACAACTGTAATCAGATTGTTTCAACAGCTCAAAGTCGTGCAACGTTTCTTTCCTATAATGGAATCTTCAACAACATCACCAGTCTATTGGCGCCGGTGTTTTCCAGTATCATTCTTTCTCAGACAGCTGATGAGCTTACAGGTTACAGATTCATTCTGCTTTCAATAATAATTGTATTTGTTATAGTAATTATTCTGGCTCTTAGAATGTCGATCAAATCAGATGATAAGGACATCAGTATCAGTAAGGCCCTTTCCTTAAAAGATCCAGTATGGCGCGATCATTGTATTGCCGTATTATTCTATGGTTTAAGAGATGGCATCGGTTTAAACATGATCTCATTGCTGGTCTATGAGGCGGCAGGGAATGGCGGTGTCTATTCGAGACTTCAGATCCTGTTTTCATTCATTACGATCTTTGCGTATCGTCTGCTGAAAAGAGTATTAAGTAAAGACAGGATCACCAGAACCATGAAAGCAGGAGTTATTCTCAAGATCGCTTCAACTTATTCATTGATCTTTTTTCCTAATACAATCGGGGCAATTATCTATGGTATAGGTAATGCCTTTGCGGCAGCTTTTTATGATAATTCCTACAGTTATCTTTCTGCCAACATTATCGGCAGATACCCGGGAGAAATGACAGCCAGAGTCGTTGCCAAGGAGACATATCTTTCTTTGTCCAGATGTACATCAATGCTTATCGTACTGATATGTTACAGATTAATGAGTGAAACTATATATCTAAAAGCATCAGTTTTTGTTTTGACCTTATCGACGATTGTTGTTGAAAGAATATTACTGAAATACAAATAATGAAGTATTTAAAAAGATGTTGTGCAACATCTTTTTAAATGGTCTTGAATGTTTCGATGATTCTTTCTTTTGTTTCTTTAGTGAGTGTATCAGTAAACATTTCGTAGGTTATGTATTTGAAATCAATCGGTAATACATAAGGGCCATAACCGTTGGAATAGCTTACGAGTAACTGTTTGTCCAGATCGAGATAATTCATGTATTCTGAGAAGATCTCATTTGGGAAGAAGATCAGTTCAACACTGCCAAGGTATAAGGCAGAGATGAGGATCTGTTCATCAGGCTTTCCGAAAATAGCGTTATTGGCTTTCTCCAGTTTGGCACGCTGTTCCTGTCCAAGTCTGATCGTTTCTCTTTCTCTATCACTCAGATCGCTTCTGATCTTTGAAAGATCGATCGGTGTAAATTCATGATGAGTAGTAAGAGGTCTGATGACAAATTTGAGTTCTAGCGGATACTTTGTTGCATCATTATTCATCAGATCGATTATTTCTTTATAGAGTCTATCACCGAGTTTCATCAGGGCATCATAATCCTGTCCGTCTCTGACAAAACGCGATGATATATCACCAGCTGCTCCCTGCAAGAATGTGAAATCAACGCCAGGATAAGTTTCTTCAAGTTTCTTTAGTACATATCCAGGATACTCAGCAGAGAAATATGGAACATTGGCATCAAGTATTGTTGGATGACAATTGTTGTAGACAACATTGAGGAAGTTTGTTTCATCACTATAGAATCTGATCAGACACAGATATTCATTATTCTGTTCATATCCGGAGATGCGTGACTTACCAATTGCGTTGGTATGATATCTCTGGTATGTTGTGGAAATATTGTTTATTTCACGATATTCCATATTGATGGTTTCTTTATAGAGCAGATCACAGAGATAATCAACATACTTAGGATTTCTGACACTGTTGGCATAATGTGTATGCGTAGTTGAAGTGATGACATGGATCCTGTCATCCTTATAGAACTCTTTCAGTTTGTCTTCAAGCAGGTTTCGATGCAAGAGATCAAAGGCGAGCAGATCCATGGAATAATGAATGATCCAAAGATCCTTATCAACAAATGATGTTACTCTTGCGAAAAGATGATCATGATAGTCAAACAGTTCAGTAGTCTGACATGAATGACCACATTGAGTAGTTGGGAATGGTGATTCAATATTGATCTTTTTAAATGCGTATTTCATGTGATCTCCTATATAAGTTCGAAATGTTTAAGGGCATTATAGACGCCGTCTTCATCAATATCATCCGTAACGTAATCAGCAATGTCTTTGACAAAATCCAGGCTGTTTCCCATAGCTATACCGATCTGGCAGCGTTTCAGCATACTGATGTCATTTTCGCCATCGCCAATAGCCATGGTTTCACTGATATCGATTCCATAGATTTTTAATGTTTCATCAATGCCGATACTCTTGGATATTCCTTTTGGAACCAGATCAACAGCTCCTTCATGCCAATAGGTTATTTCAGCATATGGTTCTAAAGAATGAATCAGTTCTTTTCCTTCATCTGTATCCATAAAGGCAGAAGCCATATAGAATTTCTCGTTGTTATATTTTTTGACTGGCGGCATCTCTGAAGAGATGGCGTTCTGAACCTTTATGATCGTATCGTTGACAAAGTTAAGCCAAAGATCATCATTGCCGGCAAGATAGATCGGTACAATGTTACTGTTAAAGATTTCAAGGATCTTTTCTTTGAGTATGCCTTCAATAGGCCTGTCATAAATGATATTCTCGTCCTGATCATAGATGACCTGGCCATTACTCAGAACCATTCCATCAAGTTTAACACCGCTCAGATCGAAATTCTCAAGTTCGATCTTGGCTCTTCCCGTACACAGAAAAACCTTGATACCATTTTCCTGAAGCTTTTTGATTGCGATTTTTGTTGATTCCGGAATTGAATAGGACATATGTGAAAACAGCGTTCCATCAAAGTCCATAAATACTATTTTGGTCTTATTGTTCATACAGAAACATTATAGCATTCCTTGATAAGGTATAATTAAACTGATAAGAATGTCTGATAAGACAAAGGAGAAATAGATGATCAACGTAGGAATTATTGGAGCTGGTTTTATTGTTCCGGTTTTCATTGAAGCTACCAAAATGGTAAAGGGATATCATTATCGTGGTATTGCCGCAAGAAATGAAGAAAAACTTAAGGAACTTAAAAAGAAATATAAGATCGATTATTATTCATTAAATAACGATGAAGTCTTAGCTGATCCTGAAATCGATGTGATCTACGTAGCTGTACCAAATGATCTGCATTATGAGATCGCAAAGAAGGCTCTGCTGAATAATAAACATGTCATAATGGAAAAACCATTTACTCCAACAGTAAGGCAGACTAAAGAACTGATCGAACTGGCTAAAGAAAAAAAGAAGATCATATTTGATGCGGTTACATTAGTTCATATGCCTAACTACGAATATATCAGAAAGAGTCTGAAAGAACTTGGGGAGATCAAGATGATCAATCTGAACTTCTCACAATATTCATCAAGATATGATAAGTTCAAGAAAGGAATTGTCTTACCGGCCTTTGATTATAAGAAAGCTGGTGGAGCGCTGATGGATCTGGGTATCTATAATATCAATTTTGTGGTTGGTCTGTTTGGTGAACCAAAGAAGATCGAATACTTCCCTAATATCTATCGCAAGATCGATACATCCGGAGTTCTGGTACTTGATTATGGAAAATTCAAAGCTAATCTGATTGCAGCCAAGGATTGCCGTGCGCCACTTAATATCTGCATTCAGGGAGATCTTGGTTATCTGAGATCTGATAATGCTTCAAGTGTGATCGCCAATGTCAAACATGTAGATAATGCCGGAAACACAGAAGAAATAGCTTTGAACAAACATCCGGAAATACCTCATTATCATGAATATAGGGAATTCAAGAGACTGGTTGAAAAGAACGATCTCAAGAAAGCCTATGAATATAACGAACTGACAATCAAGACGATAAAAGTATTGGAAAAAGCATTAAAAAGCGGAAAGATAAGTTTTAAAAAATAATGATCAGGATTTCCTGATCATTATTTTAATCTCTTGTTTTAGCTCCAAATGATTTAAGTTCCATCTTCTTTTTATACATTAGAGCATCAGCTCTTTCAAAGACATCGTGCATGACTTTATCTTTGCTTGGATCAAATTCGGAAACACCGGCAGATACGACTACTTCGTTGGTAGCAATATGTTTCTTTGACAGTTCATTGAATTGTTCTACCAGTTCAACGCGGTTATTGTAATCCTGGTCTTTGGCAATGACAACAAATTCATCACCACCAATTCGGTAGACCGGAGAATGTTTGAAGTTGTCACAGATCATTTTAGAAGCGGACTTGATATATTCATCTCCCGCTTTATGTCCGAAAGTATCATTTACATATTTCAAGCCATTTACGTCACATACAATGACCGCAAAGTTTTCCTGATCGCCATTAGCCAGCTGGGCATTGATGTTCTGTTCCATCTCACTGAAGGCGTTTTTGTTTTTTACTCCCGTCATCTGATCGGTATTGGCGAATTCAACGATGTTGAGAAGTTCCAGCTCGGAATGATGCAGCTTCTTTGTGATTACTGTAATATTACTCAGCATCATGATTAATGATATGGCAAAAAGACTCATGATCATAGTCAGATGGGTGATGTTTGTATTTTTAAGTGTACTTAGTTCACTGTTTATGAAAGCGTCAATAGTCGGACCATTTAAATTGCTACTGTAAAAATTCTGAATATTGCTTATAGTTTCAGCTGTTGCATTGTTTGATGATTCCATCAGCCAGAGCATTGAAACAAACAGGATCAAAGCTAAGAAAGCGATCCAGACAACGATCGAACGGCCAAAGCGTTTCTTGGTATCTCTGTGTAAGACACTTCTGAAGTAGATGAATCCGGCAACTGACCATATAACGAAAAGGATATATGTTTCAATTTCCATTTCACCTATTCCCATCAGGTTAGTAACAACAATGAATACGCCAAACAGCAGCATCATACAAAGACCGAAGATACCACTGGCCATTTCTCTTTTATTTTTCTGTTCCTTTGCCATCTTGATAGTAGCGGCAGATATGAAACTGTAGATGATGATAGCACCGATCGTTGTAACATCGACGATCCAGCCAATTGCAGTACGTCCGATGAATGGTATCAGGATAGAAAGGGATATTACCAGTCCATGGGCGTTCTGTGGAATGTTTCTGTCATTCAGTTCAGCAAATTTAGATGGCAAGATGTCATCTTTTGCCAGGGTGTAGAAGATTCTGCTCAATGCTTTGATGTTGCCGATCAGTGAACTTAGGATCAGGGCGAATAATGAAAGAACCAGAACAAACATGCCGGTATCTCCAAGGAAATAGTATGCAGCATGGAATGGTGGTAATCCGTTTATTCCTGATAGTTCAGAAAGATGAGTTATATACTCATACCAGTTTGCATATCCCTGAGGATAGGCAGAAACTGAAAGGAACATAATAAATATATACAGTAATGTCGTTGTGATTACTGCGATTGACAATACTGAATAGATCTTTTTACGGGAGAAGGTATATTCTTCCGAAAAATGGCAGATGTTTTCAAAACCGATGAATGCCCATGGCGAGATACAGGCAATTCTGACGATCTGCATGAAATGAGAATCATTCATGGCAAACAGCGGTTTAAAATCTGTTTTTGTTCTAAGCATCGCGAATAAAAAGCAGAAAGATATTCCAAGGGTGAAGATGATCGCTAAGGCAATCATGATCCTGTTGACAGTCTTTTTGTGTCTCATTGCCAGAAGGCCAAGTAACATGATGGCCATAATAGAAAGCAAAGCTTCACCGAGATAGATATCATAGTTCAGGATGGTAAATAAGTATCCGAACTTGAACATATCACCAAAGAAGTAATGAGCAAATAAAGGAAGAGAAGTAGCGTTTGCCCACAACATTGCGATATAGGTCAGAATAAGAAACCAGGATACAAGAAAGGCTCTGTCATATCCAAAAGCATCTCTTACATAGGCATATGATCCACCGGCATCAGGGAAGGTATTGATCATATATCCGTAGTTTCTGGCCATCGCCAGCATGACAAACATACCGATAATCAGACCGATTGTTGAGCCAAGCGGTCCGGCTTTGGAAAGATAGGCATTACTGGTTACAACTAATGATCCCCAACCGATACTTGTACCAATTGAGTATGACCATGCGCCCAGTTTTGAATAGCTTGGTTGAAGCTTGTTTTGGTTCTTATCCATATTGTTCTCCGTTAATGTGTAAACTATAGTTAACTTATATTATAATTCAAAACAGACAATACGGAATAAGAAAGCTAAAAAAAGACATCTTGCGATGTCTAGAGATTATTTTTCTTTTTTGTGATCAGAGCAATTATTGAGATGATCGCTCCAATAAATGTAACAATTGTAACGCCATAGACCACATAGAGATTCAGTCCGCTAAAATGTTCACTGTTGGCATATAGAGGCATCAGAATGCTTAACAGTATCAGCATCACAATCAATATAAGCAGCCTTGTTTCTGAATAGCCTCTGGCCAGATACATTATGATATTTTCTTTCTTGACTGGCTTCCATTTTTCCGCTACCGGAAGCTTATAGAAAAACATGATCCTGAAAGCTCCTTCATATAAGACAAATAAAGCTAAGAAGATGATGAATGAGCTCAAGGTTGACAGATTGAATAATGATCCGATCAGGAAAGCGAGAATTATCGCTAGTGGAAGCATGGCACTGTAGATCGTATATGTCTTCACATCTGAACTGGTGATTATATATCCTTTTCTGGTGATGATATCGTAGAATATCGTACCTCTTTTAGGATCCTGATAGATAAACAGACCAGTAAGGTCATTGGCTTTGATGATTCTTCTTTTTGGCATCTTGTAATTCCTCTACCAATATAATTATACACTCTTTCTTGTGCTATTATTATAGGTAGAGGTGATGTTTAAAAATGATAATTCAAAGTAAAAGAGTATATATAGCATCAAGCTTTATTCCGGCTCAGATAGAGATTGAAAACGGTACTGTTAAAGCTATCTATAATTATGGAGAAAAAGCCGCTGATCGCGATTATGAAGACCTCAGGATCGTTCCCGGCTTCTATGATGTTCATACCCATGGCTACCATGGCTATGACACGACTGCTGGTGGTAAAGATGGCTTAAAGGCCTGGTTAAAATATTTGCCAAGTGAGGGTGTCTGTGGCGTTTGTCCAACGACTCTGACTCAATCGCATGACACTTTGAAGAAAGCAGTTGCGGAAGTTGCGGAAGTTAAAAAGGAAGACCCACAGGGTGCAGAGATCCTTGGTATTCATTTTGAAGGCCCGTATCTTGATGTGAAATATAAAGGCGCTCAACCGGAACAGTATATTGTCAAGGGAACAGTGGAAGAATTCAAAGAGTATCAGGATGCCTGTGGTGGCCTGATCAAAATCATTACCCTTGCCCCAGAACATGATGATAATTTTGAATTGACAAAGTATTGCGCCAATACGGGTGTATGTGTTTCAATCGGTCATACTGATACAAGCTATGAAACAGCCATCATGGCTTTAGCCAATGGTGCTAAAGGTTTCACTCATACCTACAATGGTATGACAGGACTTTCTCATCGTGCCAATGGTGCGGTAGGTGCAGCTTTCCGAAGCCATGATACCTATGCGGAATGTATCTGTGATGGTAACCATTCTACTCTGGCAGCCTTAAATATCTTCTTTAGAGAAAAACAGAATTTTGGAATCATGATCTCTGATTCACTGATGTGTAAGGGATATGAAGTAGGTTCTGTCTTTGATTTCGGTGGTCAGGATGTTGAGATCTATCCTGATGGCTCTGCTCATATCACAACCGGAAAGAAACAGTTGGCAGGATCAACACTCAAGATCAACGAAGGACTCAAGATCCTGGTTGAAAAGGCTCTTGTTCCATTTGAAGTTGCACTGGATGCTGCTACGATCAATCCGATGAGATATCTCAATATGGATGATCACAAAGGCAGGATCAAGGTTGGTTTTGATGCGGATATCGTTGTATTGAATGATGACTATTCAGTAAGACAGACTTACTGTTTGGGAAAGGAACAGTTATAGAGACCATATTTAGTATGGTCTTTTTTAATTATGAAAAAACCATTATTACTGACAATTATTGTTCTGTTAATAGGAGGTGCTGTGTTTACAGGTATTTTTTTGAGGTTAAGAAAGCCAACGCTTGAATCTATCAGAAAAAGAAAAGCCAGATATGATGATCTTTGTGAAGTGAGATATTATCATGGCGGAGGCATGGAAGGATCACGTTATGTGACCAAAGTCTATAGGAATGAAGATGCTAAGACGATTGTTTCAATTGAGGGATCTGCCAGACATGATATCTTAAGTAAATTCATGATCTATGAAGTGGCAGATGATACGATTGATAAACTTAATGAGTTTGTAAAGGAATACAATATGTCCATCTGGGACATATTTCCTGAAAGCAAGTTTGAAGTATTGGATGCTCCGAGTACATCATTGACTTTAGAATTTAATATACCTGGTCAGAAATATGGTGAATCAGTAACAATCAGTTATGATCGCGACATGCCTGATGAAGCTTATGATGTTTTAAACAATTTCATGAAACTTATTTCTCAGTCAGTATCCGAGGGTAAGCTTTGTGATACATATCTCTATGATTTTGATGATGAAAGAAAAATCTATGTAGGAAAAGATATTGAAAATTCTGATGAAGATGTTGAAAAGATTATTCACAACGACTGGGAAAATGGAGATGTTCGTCTGTATGGCGGATATGATAGTGTCCTGATCATAAATTATGGTGA
>CAMNFQ010000030.1 GCA_946537295.1 uncultured Bacillota bacterium | reverse complement strand
AGGAATCAGGATATTAACAGTTTTGTTTCGGCATACAATCACAATGCCTTCGAAGCAAACGATTATATACTGACGGATTATCTAAAAAAATATGGTGTCAGTTATGAGGAGCTGAAAGAAAAGATCAACAGTGCTGAAAAGGTACTGAATGATGAATCACAAAGTGAATACATAGATAACACTTTTGGAAGAAACAAAGTTAAAGATCTTTCTCTTATTGAAGCAGAATGTGAAAAGATCATGGAAAAGATCAGAAAGATCATTTTCTCTGAAGAGTTTGTAAAACTGAAAAAGGAAGATCTGAAGAAACAGTGTTCATATGCTTATGAACTGCTTTATGGAAAGATTAAAGAAAACGATAAGTTATCTCAGGAAAAACTGAATGAGATCAGAAGCCTGCATGATCATATTCAAATGATCGTCAGACAGAATTATGAAGACAGCAGGTTATATGAGATCCTTGAATTTGAACTAAGCAGGATGCAATGTGAACATCGTGTAGAATATGTTTCAGAGAATAAAGACGAAAAGATCATTATCAGAGATCCATATCAGAATGCATTAGGCAAAGATAAGGCAATCATTCTTGGATGCACGCAACAGAATTATCCTCGTTCTGTCGCAAATACCGGATTCTTTGATGAAGAATATATTGAAAAGATAAAGTCATATCCATCACTTGTTGAAAGGAATATGTATTTTGAAAAGGAATACAGTCGTTTTCTTCATGGTTTTAAAGAAGTAATCTTCTCTTATCCAGCCGCAAGTGTTGATGGAGACAAGTATCAGAGAAGTATGCTGATAAATGATTATGAAGTTGAAAAGGACGAAAAAGGTGAAGTAAAGGAAGAAGTTTGGAACTATAGCGAATGTAACAGTTATATCCAACAGAAGACATTCATCAGCGAAGATACCGCAAGAAAGATCTATCTGAAAGATAACAGGCTTAAAGGATCACCTAGTTCAATGCAATCATATGTTGCCTGTCCTTTCAAATACTTCCTGGAAAGAGGTCTTGGTTTAAGTGATGAAGAACCACTGACAATTGAATCTAGTGTGATAGGCAAAACTCAACACCGTCTGCTGGAGAGATATTTTAATGACGAAATAGAACTAAATGAAGATAATATCAATGAACAGTTTGAACCGTATTTTGCTTTCATGAAGAGACTGCTAAAAGATCAGAAAGACGAAATAGAAGCTATGAAAGATCGTCTTTCCAAAGGATTCCTTAGAACGGTTAAATTCCTTGAGCGTTTCCGTAAAGCAGATCATTATGAGTATTATCCGGAAGAGAAGATCAATTATGGTTTTGACCATAAAGATTATGAAATATATATCAATAATGGAAGAATAGACAGACTGGATCTATTTGATGGTCATTACAGAATCATAGACTATAAGAGTTCAGAAAAAGAAATAAGAAGAGAAGATGTTAAAAAAGGAATCAATTTCCAGCTATTGGCATATCTGGTCTTTTATTATGAACAGTATAAAAAAGAAAAAGGTAAGGAATTGGAGCCTGATCTTTGTGGTTATTTCTCAATGAAAAACAGTACGATCTCATCAGAGAAAGTTGATAAGAAACATCAGTTGAGTGATGAAGAGATCAGGATGGATGATGTAAAGTATTCAACTTATCTATGCGAACAAGGAAGAGCTGATGAAGACTTCTTTAAAATACACAAAGAAGAGTTAGATTTTGATGATCTGAAGCAACTGATACCTGCTTTATATAAAAAGATAGCGGATATGATTATGTCAGGTAATATTGCGATTGAACCAACAAACAACAGCTGTAAGTTCTGTAAGTTTTCAGATATCTGTAATCATGACAGATCAGAAACTATCGATAAGGCAGATATGAAGGTACTGGTAGAAGACAAGGAGTCAGAAGATGCATCTGAATGATCAGCAGAAAAAGATAAATAATGCTCATGGCTCTAATGTAGTTGTTTCAGCATCAGCAGGTACTGGTAAGACAACTGTCCTGACTGCAAGATTGATCGACTACATCAAGCAGAAAAACAGTGTAAGTGACTACCTGGTTGTTTCTTTTACCGAAGCTGCTGCCAGTGAACTGAAAGACAGGATAAGTGCTGAACTGAAAAGATCAATGAATGAAGCATCTGAGGAAATGCGAAAGCATTATCTTTCAGAGATCGCAAAGATACCTTTGGCTAATATTTCAACGATCCACTCCTTCTGTCTTGAGCTAATCAAGAAATATGGATATGTTCTGGATATCGATCCGGCAATTGCCGGAAGACTGGCTGATGAAGGAATACTTAAGGAAATCAGGGATGAAGCTTTCAGACAGGCACTGAATATCAAGGAACATAATGAGCTGATCTATCGCTATATGGATAGGCCGGAAGATATTTCCGATTTTCAAAGTGTCATAGAAAAACTTGATAGATTCATAACGAATCTTGATAAACCAGAAGAATGGCTCTATCAACAGAAGAAACTCTATGATGAGTTTTCCCATAACGATCTGAGCAATTATCCGATTGATCTTGAAAGTATATTCACCAGATTACTGAACGATCTGGAAAAAGCCAACAAAGATAACTATGAGATCTATATAAATAACATCATTGAAAAAGATCCAAAGAAGCCTAGCAAGATAAAAGCTAAAGCGATCGATCTGAATGATAATTTAACAGTTTTACTGGAACAGATGAGAAATGATCTGAAGCAGAAACATTTTGAAAAGATCGCAAAGGCGGCTTTCAGGATTGATGGATATCCTGCTTTGGGATCAACTAAAATAGATGAAGATCTGAAAGCAGAAGCTAAAGAAAACAAAACAATCTTTGATAATGCCCTAAGTGAACTACAAAGTTACTACAAGATCGAAGAAGCAAACAGGGAAAATGCCGGTGTAGTAAAAGAAATACTGAAGATCTGTGAAGACTACCACGCAGCATATGAAAGACTGAAAGAAGAAAATAATGTGATCGGCTTTGAGGATATGCTTAGTAAGGCTAAACAGATACTCGATCACAACGATGGCCAGATTGCGAAGATCTATCAGAATAAGTTCAAAGAGATCATGGTCGATGAATATCAGGATACCAATCAGTATCAGGATAGTATTATCAGAAGTATTTCCAGAGGAAACAATATCTTCAGGGTTGGTGATATTAAACAGTCTATCTATCGTTTTCAGAACGCCAAACCGGAACTGATGAAGGAACTGATTAGCGATCAAGTTAATAACAATGTTCTTAAACTGCAGTACAATTATCGTTCCTGTAAATCAATCATCAGATTCTCAAATTATCTGTTTGATAAGCTGATGAATATGGAAGAAGGATCTTATAAATCAAACAATGACGATCTGATGATCCCGGAAGAAAGTAGTGAAAAAGAAGGAAGAAAGATCAGACTGGTCACCGTTCCTTATGAGTCAGATGAAAAAGTTGTATCAAAAGACTCCAAAGGAAACGAAAAGGTCAAAGCGCTAAAGACCTTCCGGGCAAAGGAAAAATCAAGACTGATCGCTGAATATATTGCATCTGAAATAGTCAGACTGAAAAACGAAAACAGTCAGTTGAGCTGGAAGAGTTTTGTTGTACTGTTAAGAGGAAACCGCCAGAAGACGATCTTTAAGAGAGTGTTCACTGAACATAATATTCCAATCTACACGACCGCAAAGACTGGCTTCTTTTCTGATCCGGCCGTTTCAACTGTTATAGCTATACTTGAGCTGATTGAAAAAAACAGCAGAATTGATGCATTAAATGTATTAAGTTCTCCAATGTTTTCTTTCACATATGATGAGATCGCAAACAACAAGGATCTATTAGATCTTGATAAGGATACAACGCTGAGTCGTTTTATCAGAGAACTGAGAGATTATCACAAGGATCATTCGGTACCGGAATTATTGAATTACATCTATAACTATAATGACTTCTATATGGAAAAGATCAGTTCCTATCAGCGCAGTAATCTTGATTCTTTGTATCAGTTGGTATTGGATTATCAGGATGACAGTGGAAGCATCAAGGATCTGCTTACCTATCTTTCTGCCAGCAAGAAAGTTGAGAAAGAAGAAGCTTCAGGTTTTACCAGCAAGGATGATGTTGTACAGGTCATGACGATCCATCAGTCAAAAGGACTACAGTTTGGTTATGTCTTTGTTGCGGATATGTTTTTCAGCAGTAGAAATTCTCATAACAGCATCATCAATGTAAGTGAAAAAGATGGTATCGTACCAAAGTATATAAGTATGCCTTATAAGATCATGCATGCAAACCCATATTACGATCTGGTAAAGGAAAATAATGATTATGCGGAATTTGCGGAAGAACTAAGAATCCTATATGTTGCTGTCACAAGAGCAGTTGAAGGATTATATGTGGTAAATGCCTATGAAACCAAAGAGGACAAGCTGGAGCTTGATAAGAAGATACAATACAACCAGGGTATGATGACCTGGATCAAGGCAGCACTCAATGGTTGCGAAGCTGATATCGAAGAACTGGTTGAAATAGAACAACTCAGTGAAGAAGATATGAAGGAACATCATCTGGTTGCCTCAAAAAACGAAAGTGAAAGCTTTGTTAAAGACAAGTATGCGAAAGAGTTAACGATCTTAGAAACAAGAAACATCAGCCCTAGTAAGATGGAAGATCGAGAAATCGATAAACTCAGTTTCTATACCGGCTCAGGTTCTGAAAGAGGTACTCTGATGCATAAAGCTATTGAACTGCTTAAGATCAAAAAAGTATCAGAAGAAGATCTTGATAAACTGCCATTTGAACTTAATGAAGATGATAAGAAGAGGATAATCAGATTCTATAAAGATCCATTTACTGTAATAATTATGAATAATCATAATGAACACGAGTATCCATTTATCTGTTATCAGGATGGACAGCTGAGCAATGGAATAATCGACCTGTTATCAATAGGCGAAGAAATATACATAATTGATTTCAAATCCGATAAGAATACCAGTGAAGATAAATTGAGAGTAAGATACACTGGTCAGCTCAATATGTATCGTGATGTTGTTTCTAAAGCATATCCAGATAAGAAGATCGAGACATTGATATACAGTTTTGATCTGAACAGATATGTAAACATATAAGATAAAATAAGATATTATAAATAGTAAATGAACAGATTAAAACTGAAAAGAAAAAATCGCTTATTATCGATAGTATTAGCAGTCATCAGTGCTGCTGCGGTATATTTTTTACGTGCAAATACCGAAACAACAGTAAATGTGCTGGGCTTTGATTTGGCTTATACAGATATCTTTATAATAATTGCTTCAGGTATAGGTGGTCTTGAGACAGGTCTAATTTCCTTTGTCCTTCTTTTTATTGCGGAATTTGTCGGATACAGAAATGGATATGAAGGACTTTATACTGTTGTTACCTATCTGCTGATGGTGCTGATCACAGCGTGGCTGGCCTATAAGAGTTATTTCAAGACGATCAGGAAAACCCTGCTGGCGGGTGTCATAATTGCGGCTGTCTTATCATTAAGCTGGCTTTTGAATTTCAATCTGCTGATCCCGCAAAGCGATCCAAATAATGTTTACTATGGTGTCTCGATCTTCAGACTATTTATGTTTGGCATTGGAGAAACACTTTTTTCTGTATTGGTTATCTATCTGTATTTTCGCTTTATGCCCGATCGCATTAAGATCCTGTTGGGAAGTGGATGGATATATACAAAAGATTCTGATAATTATCGCAAGAACTTCTTTGTCTTGAGCAGACGTCTGACAATACTTTCACTTGTAGAAGCTGTCTTTCTGTGCCTGATTGCAGTATTCATAACAGCTATTTTTGCTTCGCTTGAAGCCGGTATCAGAATAGATCTTAGTTTTCTGCTGGATAGGTGGAAAGAGAGCCTCAGAATGATATCGCTGATGATGTGCGCTGCTGTACCGATCGTCTATCTGCTTAACCAGTATATCGTGATCAATATAATCGATCCGATCGATGCGATGTCATTTGTGATGGACAGATATTTTGAAACAGATGAAAAAGACAGAAAAGGAAAGCTGCCAGATCTGCATATCCATTCACACGATGAAATAGAAAAGCTGTATCATTCCTTACAGAAGATGGTTTCAGATATGTCAGACTATATCAACAGGATGCTGGAACAGGAAAAGAAATCTGCGCATCTGACTGAAGGATTCATGTTGGCGCTGGCAAAAGCTGTCGATGCTAAGGACAGATATACCAGTGGTCATTCAATCAGAGTCGCTCAGTATTCCAAAGAAATCGCCAAGAGAATGGGCAAATCTGAAAAGGAACAGAACGAAATATACACCATGGGCTTGCTTCATGATATAGGTAAGATCGGTGTACCTGAATCGATCATAAACAAGAATGGAAAACTTGATGATGAAGAATTCGGCAAGATCAAAATGCATCCTGCTATTGGTTATGATATATTGAAAAACGTCGAGGAACTTCCAGGACTCGCTACCGGTGCCAGATGGCATCATGAAAGATACGATGGCAGAGGATATCCTGATGGATTATCTGGAAAAGATATTCCGGAGGAAGCAAGAATTATTGCAGTGGCTGATGCCTATGATGCCATGACTTCCAACAGAGCTTATTCATCGATCAGACCTCAGGATGTTGTAAGAGCCGAGATTGAAAGATGCAAAGGTACACAATTTGATCCGGAAATCGCTGATGTCTTCTTACAGATGATCGATGATGATAAAGACTATCGCATGAGAGAACATCGTCAGAACGAAACAATAGAATGAATATAATCGAAGAAGTATTTAACAGATATCATCCGATCAGAAAGAAACTGAAAGATTTTGGTTTTGTGAAAAAGGGAAAGACTTTTCAATACAAAACCAATTTTAAAAATGATGGTTTTGAAGCAATCATTACCATAGATGATCAGGATAATGTGCAGGGAAAAGTAATCGATCTTGATCTCAATGAAGAATATAAAAATATCTATTCTGATTCCTTTTATGGTTCTTTTGTTGGAGAAGTAAGAGAGGAATATATTAGTATTCTTGAAGACATCAGAGATAAGTGCTTTGAAAAGGATGCTTTCCTGAATAAACAAAGCAAAAGAATCGCAGAATATATTCAGAAAGAATATAAAGCAAAACCGGAATTTCTCTGGAAAAGATATCCGAACTATGCAGTATTCAGAAATAAAGATAACGCAAAATGGTTTGCGATCATCATGAATGTTGAAGGATCAAAATTCAACCGAGAAAAAGGCGAGACAGAAATAATTGATGTTAAGACTGATAGGAATACCATCGTTTCTCTTGTAGGCGAAGACGGTTATTATGAAGCCTATCATATGAACAAGGATAACTGGATCAGTATCGTCCTTGATGAAACAGTACCAGATGAAATAATCTGTGCCATGATCGATTATTCATATAATCAGTTGGAAACATCGGATGCCTGGATCATACCGGCTAATCCGGAATATTATGATGTGATAAACTGTTTCAATAATACTGATACAATCATCTGGAAACAGTCCAGCGATATTCATATTGGTGATATCGTTTATATGTATGTAGCAAAACCTTATTCCGCAATTCTGTATAAATGTCTGGTAGAAGAAACCGATATCCCATATGAATTCAGGAACAAGAACTTATCAATGAACAGAGTCATGAGATTGTCATTATTAAAAAGATACAAGGAAAACAAATATACATTTGAATATCTCAATTCTATTGGAATCAGAGCGATACGAGGACCACGAAGAATCAATAAACAGATAAGTGAAAAGCTATCATAAGTTTCTATGATGATTAAGAGGATTATGCATCCTCTTTTGTTTTTAATATCCTAAACAGATTTCATCAGGATGAAGAATTTTGAACTGTAACATTCATTTGTTGTAACATGGATACATAATTACATTTTTGGAGGATAATCATATGGATATAGAAATATTATTGGCATTACAGAATTTCCGTGATGGTATAGGTTCGATATTTATATCGTTTCTCAATAAGATGACTTTCTTTGGAGAAATGAATACAGCACTGGTTGTACTTGCGATCGTTTACTGGTGTGTAAACAGAAAGGTCGGTACATATCTGCTGATGGGGTGGAATGGAAACAGACTGGTTAACGGATTGCTTAAAGTAACGGCCTGTGTCTACAGACCATGGATCAGAGATGCCCGTATACAGCCATATCCTCCGACAAAGGCTACAGCTACCGGTTATTCATTTCCAAGTGGACATGCGATGACTTCCGCTTCGCTATATGGAGGCGGGGTAGTGCGCAAAGAAGTCCCTATGATCCTTCGTATCGCCTTAGGTCTGTTTGTGTTCCTGATCAGCTTCAGTAGAATTTTTCTTGGTGTTCACACACCGCAGGATATTCTTGTCGGAATGTGCTCAGGGCTGCTGGTTATGTGGTTGACAGACAGACTGCTTAAGTGGCTTGAACTTCACCCTGAAAAAGACATGACGATCTTTGTAGCAGGCGCTGTTCTGGCTGTAAGTCTGGCACTTTACGCAGGTTTAAAATCATATCCGGTTGATTATGATGAAATGGGAAATCTGATTGTT
This sequence comes from uncultured Bacillota bacterium, assembly GCA_946537295.1. Classification (GTDB taxonomy): domain Bacteria; phylum Bacillota_I; class Bacilli_A; order Erysipelotrichales; family Erysipelotrichaceae; genus Colivicinus. The sequence continues at coordinate 7,224 of CAMNFQ010000030.1, read as the reverse complement.
GATGGTGCAAAGATGGCCAACGATACATTTAAGGCAGTAGGCTGGGTTCTTGCTTTTCTTGTCGGTTTCATTCTTGAAAGACGTCATATTAACTTTTCAACTGATATCTCTCTCAATCAGAGACTTACTAGACTTGTGATTGGATTATTAGGTTTCTATGCAATTAATCTGGTTCTTGAACCATTGCTCAAAGCATGGATATCAGGTCCTGTCGGAACAACCATCTGTTGCTTTACTGAGATGTTTTATATAGTTTATTTATTCCCTCTTCTTTTCAGATACCTTGACAGAAAGGCTACTGTTTAAATCAGTAAACATGTCAAAAAAGTCTGGTGTTATCAGAAACTATAAGCTGAAAAATAATAGTGTTTTTAAAGTACCAAATGTCAATTGACAGAAGAATTGATCTGGAGTTAAGATAATTACATATTTGATTTGTACGGCCGTACAGAAAAATCATTTTCCATGAAAGGATAATGGAAAAGGGGTTTTGAAACCCTTAAGAAATAACATCGCAGGATGTTGTTTTTTATTTTTCTGAGGTGAAGACAATGACAAAATTTATATTTGTAACAGGTGGAGTAGTATCAGGACTAGGTAAAGGAATTACAGCTGCTTCTTTAGGCAGACTTCTTAAAGCAAGAGGACTTAAGGTAGCGTCACAGAAACTTGATCCATATATCAATGTCGATCCCGGTACAATGTCTCCTTACCAACATGGTGAAGTATATGTTACAGAGGATGGGGCTGAAACTGATCTGGATCTTGGTCATTATGAAAGGTTCATCAATGAGGATCTCAACAGATTCTCCAATCTTACAACAGGTAAGGTTTATTGGAACGTTCTGAACAAGGAAAGAAAAGGTGATTATCTTGGTAAGACTGTGCAGGTCATTCCTCATATCACAAATGAGATCAAGGATTTTATATATGCTGCAGCCAGGAAAAACGATCCTGATGTTCTGATATGTGAAGTAGGTGGTACGATTGGGGACATAGAATCACAACCTTTCATCGAGGCAATCAGACAGGTTGGACTTGAACAGGGAAGTGAAAATGTCTGTTATATTCATGTTACACTGGTGCCATATCTGGAGAGTTCCAAGGAACATAAATCTAAACCAACACAACATTCCGTAAAAGAATTGCAGGGAATGGGCGTTAAACCTGATATTATAGTCTTAAGGTGTTTCAAACCTTTAGATGAAGAGATCTTTGATAAGATCGCTCTGTTCTGTAATCTGAAAAGAGAATGTGTCATAGAAAACAGAACGATTCCATTGTTGTATGAAGTACCACTGATGCTGGAAAAGCAGAAGATGGCTGATGTTATCTGTGAACGTCTCTCAATCACAGCAGAAAAGCCTGATCTTTCTACCTGGAAACAGATGGTAAAGATGGCAAAACATCCAACTCATAAAGTTACGATCGCTATCGTAGGTAAATATGTTAAGTTACATGATGCCTATCTGTCGATCAGTGAAGCTTTGAATCATGCGGGATATCATCTCAGCTCAAAGATCAAGATAAGCTGGATCGATTCTGAATGCGTAACGGATGACAATGTCAAAGACAAACTGAAAGGTTGTGATGGCGTTATCGTTCCCGGAGGCTTTGGTTCAAGAGGAATAGAAGGAATGATCACCACGGCAAAGTATTGCCGAGAAAATGATGTTCCTTATCTTGGAATCTGTCTTGGTATGCAGGTAGCAGTAATTGAATTTGCGCGCAATGTGGCGGGGCTGCAAAAAGCCAACTCAAGAGAGTTTGATCCTGAATCGCCATACAGGGTTATCGATTTTCTGCCAGATCAGAGCGATGATAAACAAAAGGGAGGAACATTACGATTAGGTTCGTATGATTGTGTTCTCAAAGAAGGAACACTTATCAGAAATCTCTATGACAAGAAACAGATCAAAGAACGCCACAGACATCGCTATGAGTTCAATAATGAATTCAGACAGATATTAGCTGATAAGGGCCTGATCCTATCAGGCATGTCACCGGATGAATATATTGTGGAAACAGTTGAAAACAACAATAACTCTTACTTTATCGGAGTACAGTTTCATCCGGAATTCAAATCAAGACCCCATAAACCGCATCCTTTGTTTATGGGTCTGGTAAAACAGTCGTTGAAAAACAAAGAGGAGAAAAACTTATGACAGATATTATGAAAACTTTTGGAAGTAAGGTCTTCAATGATGAAGTGATGAAAGAAAGACTGTCCAAGTCGACTTATAAGCAGCTTAATCAGACGATCAAGCAAGGTACATATCTGAATAAGGATATTGCTGAAGAAGTTGCGAATGCGATGAAAGATTGGGCAGTAGAAAATGGCGCAACACATTTTACCCATTGGTTCCATCCTCTTTCAGGTGCAACAGCTGAGAAACATGAAAGTTTTGTTTCAGCTGCCGGTGGTGGCAAGATCACGTTGGAATTTTCTCCTAATAATCTGGTAAAAGGTGAAGCAGATGCCTCATCATTTCCCTCAGGTGGTTTGCGTGATACGTTTGAAGCCAGAGGATATACTGCATGGGATCCGACTTCCTATGCGTTCATAAAAGATGGTGTGCTGTTTATTCCAACAGTCTTTGCCTCCTATTCTGGTGAAGCTCTAGATCATAAGACTCCGCTTTTGCGTTCAATGGAAGCACTGAATACTCAGGCTATGAGGATATTGAAACTCTTTGGCAATGATGATGTAGATCACGTTAAGGCAACAGCCGGTGCCGAGCAGGAATATTTTCTGATCGATAAGAATCTCTTTGAATTAAGAGAAGACCTGAGACTTACCGGCAGAACACTGATCGGTGCCCCAGCCCCTAAAGGCCAGGAGATGAATGATCATTACTATGGTTCGATCCGTACCAAGGTTCAGGAGTTCATGAGAGATGTGAACGAAGAACTCTGGGCACTGGGCATCCAGGCTAAGACCGAACATAATGAAGTAGCTCCTTCACAACACGAGCTCGCAAATAATTTTCTGACAGTCAATGTATCGGCTGACCAGAATAACCTGACAATGGAGATCCTGAAGAAGGTCGCCAAAAGACATGGACTTGAATGTCTGCTTCATGAAAAACCATTTGCGGGTATCAATGGTTCAGGTAAACATAATAACTGGTCATTAAAGACCAATACCGGCGTTAATCTGCTTGATCCAGGTGAGACACCGGCTGAGAACGCTCAGTTTCTTACTTTCTTAACAGCTATCATCAAAGCCATTGATGAATATCAGGACCTGCTAAGAATATCGATCTCATCTGCCGGAAACGATCATCGTCTGGGTGCTTCTGAAGCTCCACCAGCTATTGTTTCAGTATTCCTGGGAGATGAACTGAGTGAGATCCTTGAAAGCATCAAGAAAGAAACAGACTATGTCGATAAGAAGAAAGAAGCCCTGCAGATAGGTGTACATACTATCCCGGCTTTTCCAAAAGATAATACCGATCGAAACAGAACATCACCTTTTGCGTTTACCGGAAATAAATTTGAATTCCGTATGCCAGGTTCCTCGGCATCGATCGCTACGCCAAATACGATCCTTAACACGATCATAGCGGAAGAGCTCAAAGGTTTTGCGGATGTACTGGAAGAGGCTGATGATCTCAATGTCACATTGCATAAACTGATCATCAAGACACTAAAGAAACATGATCGAATCATATTCAATGGAAACGGATATGATGAAAGCTGGATCAAAGAAGCTGCTAGAAGAGGTCTCAGCAATTATGCATCCACACCGGAAGCTCTATCGCATTATCTTGATAAGAAAAACGTCAAAGTATTTACCGACAACAAGGTCTTAAGCATTACGGAACTTAAATCAAGATATGAGATCTATCTTGAAAAATACTACAAGACCATCAATATCGAAGCACTGACACTTGTGGATATGTTGAAGAAGGATGTCCTACCAGCCTTAAGTGCTTATGAGAAAATGTTAAAGGATTCACTGGGTGATGATCTTAAACTTGAGATCCTTGATAAGAATGGTTATGAATATAAGACGATGTTAAAGATCAGACAGGGTAAGAAGAAGATCTTTACCGATATCACTAAGATGGAAAAACTGCTTGGCAACAAACCAGATGATGCCTTGAAGAAATCATATTTCTATCATGATCAGATCATTCCTTTAATGAATTCGATCAGAAAGGAATGTGATGAACTGGAAAAAATCTGTGATCGTTCCTACTGGCCAATGCCTACTTATTCCGATATCCTTTTTGGAAGAGACTAAATAAAGATAAGATCAGAAAGTCTGAAACAAAACAAATAATAAAACAGAGCCTTGAATTGGCTCTGTTTAGCTTTATTATTCAATACCGGTCTTAGGCAAACGCAGATCATAATGATCCAACAGTTCATCATAACGGTTGATTCTGTTTTCAAGATGTTTGATGAAATCATTCAGTTTATACATTCCCTGTTCATCAGCTTCCAGACCTTTGAATGAGAGTGTATAACGCATTGGTCCGTTATTCAGATCAAGGATCGAAAGGTTTCTTAACTGATCTACAGAGTTATAGATCATTTCAACTTTAATGAATTCTTCATTATCTTTCTGCCATTTTTCAAATACCAGCTTGGATCCGATCGGTGTCTTGGTTTCGATGGCTTCCGGCAGTTCATATTCTTCAACATTAAGTGCTCCCAGAACCGAAGCGAGATTGGAATCATGACCACAAAGGAAAGTGAAGATCCTGTTTTTATTGTTGAGCTCGTTTCTGATTTCTTTCAGTAAAGGATGAGCGAGATTAACAGAAACATCTTCAGCAGTGTATAAGGTATCAACAAAGGTATCTTTGATCTTTGAGATGGCTTTCCAGTCATCCATGCTTATATCATGTCCAAATGCCGCTTCCTTCATATCATCTTCTTCATATAGCTGAAGTACTAACGCATCAGCAAGCGAAGTAGCATTTCTTAAGGAACCTTTGACTGCCGGTTCTTTTTCAATTTCCAGGCTAAACTCTTCATCACCTGCAACAAACTCAGTAAGTTCACCATTCTTATAGGCATCAGATTCCTTGAAATCTAATACATTCATAAGCAGTTGATATTCATCAGTAAGATCGATTGCCAGCTTTTTCATCTGCGCAATCGCATCGGCGTTGTATTGTTCACTGACGAATGTGAGAACCGGGTTGAAGACCGGATCCATCTTGTCATATTCGATGTTTATTTCCAGATCACTGTTTGCGACAGGCAGGAATCCGCTTGAGAAGTATTGAGCAGTTGCGATCGTTCTTTGTTTGCCGTTGGCATAGAATCTGATCTCATCTGCTGTCGGACGATAGTTCTCTGGAAGCAATTCTTCATTAACCAGCCACTTGCGGAAATACTGACCCATTGCTGTTTCCAACATGCCTCCTCTTAAGGAAAGTTCAGAAGCGGCTGATGACCATTCATACCAGTCGTGTGGGGTGGCACTATCTAAAACAGAACCCTTGGTAGATAATGGAGCACGGATGTTATGTCTGCTTAAGACGACAACTTCTTTGAGAACATAGGGATCATCTGCCTTGATTGAGATACTGCCGGTAAATAAGAACAGTACCAGGCTGATGATCGTAATAAAACTGATTTTAATATACTTTTTATTATTCATAATAATAAAATTTTAACATATTGTATTATTAGAATGATGAGGTAATTGCAATGTTTTTTCTGATGGGTATCAATACTGACAGAATAGAACTTAATCACGATCAGACAATGATCTGTGATGTCTGTGAAAGATATGGACATCTTAATGTCTTTATGACATGTAGTGTCCTGTCCTTATTTTTTCTTCCGGTCTTCAGATGGAACAGACACTATTATGTTGAAATGAGCTGTTGTCAGAGCTTATATGAACTTAATGAACAGATCGGAAGAATGATCGAAAAAGGTGAAGATGTAGAGATCAGGAAAGAAGATCTGACACTGCTTAATAAGACAAAGGGATATAAGAAATGCCAGTATTGCGGATATGAGACAGATGAGGATTTTGTCTATTGTCCAAAATGTGGAAACAGATTCTAGAGAGGTCAAAAGAGAACTGTGATATATACAATAACTTTTAATCCATCACTTGATTATATAGTCAATTGCGAAGATTTTCGTTTAGGTGAAACAAACAGAACATCTAAAGAATTGATCTTTCCTGGAGGAAAGGGAATAAATGTTTCTATTGTTTTATCAAATCTAGGTCTTGATACAACCGCCTTAGGATTCTTAGCAGGATTTACTGGTGAAGAGATCAGAAGGCTGATCATTGAAAAAGGCATCAGAAATGAAATGATCCCAATCGATAATGGCTTTTCCAGGATAAACGTCAAATTAAGATCAAAGCAGGAAAGTGAACTTAATGGTATGGGTCCTGTGATCAATGAAGAAGCCATCAGAAAACTTTATGAGAAACTGGATAAATTAAGTGAAGAAGATATCCTCTGTCTTTCAGGAAGTATTCCTTCCAGTATGCCTGCAACAATGTATTCTGACATCATGGAATATCTTAAAGACAGAAAGATCAGGATCGTTGTTGATGCGACAAAGGATCTGTTGAAAAATGTTCTGAAATATAAACCATTCCTGATCAAGCCAAATAATCACGAACTTGGAGAACTGTTTGATGTTGAACTGAGTAAGCGCGATGAAATAGAACCATATGCCAGAAAACTCCAGGAAATGGGTGCCAGAAATGTTCTGGTATCGATGGCAGGTGAAGGAGCAGTTCTGCTTGATGAAAATGGCAAAGTATACGAATCGGCAGCACCAAAAGGAAAACTCGTAAACTCTGTCGGTGCCGGTGACTCAATGGTTGCAGGTTTTATCTATGGCTATCTGAAATATCAGGATTATGAAAAAGCCTTCAAATATGGTCTTTCAGCCGGAAGCGCCAGTGCCTTTAAAGAAGAACTGGCTGAACTGGAAGATATTGAAAAACTATATAAAACGCTATAATTCAGTAATAACGTTTTCGTTCTGATAAAGCTCTATGAGCTTATCAGTTTTATTGTATTGTTCACCAATAATGAATTCCTTGGACCAAGACATGAAATAGGCCCAGGGAATTTTTGTTTCATTCCAGATATTGATATCAGGAAGGTAGCCAACTTCACCAAGAGCTGCCACTTTGTTTTGGGAAGTCTTGCTTATCAGTTTGAGGTACTCGTCCTTATAATCGGTTTCTTTATATTTTTCAAGATAGACATCGATTGATACCACATC
>CAMNFQ010000029.1 GCA_946537295.1 uncultured Bacillota bacterium | reverse complement strand
TTTGACTGAAGCAAGGACTTTAAGATCGATGCCCATATCTCTGATACGCTGTTCACCTTTCTGATATGATTTAGAAACGACTGCTCCACAGCCTACAACTGTCGCCTTAGCCTGATGGCAGATCTTGATCAATGCATTCATTGCTTCGCCATTTGCCAGAAAATCATCAAGGATCAATATCCGATCATTCTCATTCAGATATTCTTTAGCGACCTGCACATTGAATTCGACATTTTTGGTATAGGAGTGTTCCTGCTCAACATATATCTCATTAGACATATTTGATGATGCGGCCTTCTTCGCAAAGACAACAGGGATATATCCAAAATACTTTGCTGCCTCTATCGCAACCGCAATTCCACTTGCTTCGATCGTCAGGATCTTGTTTGGATTATTGTCTTTAAACAGTTCATAGAATTCTCTACCCATCTGTTCCAGGAGTCTCACATCGATCTGATGATTGAGGAAGTTGTCAATTCGTAAAACGTCACCCGGTAATACTTTACCTTCGGCCCTGATTTTGTCTTCTAGAAGTTTCATATTCTCTCCTTTTAATACACATATTATATATAGTTTATAGGCAATTTGGAATTATTCCTTCTCAACATTTATAATGAAATATGTATGAAATATGTATACATCGTTAACAGATTCAATCTGAAAGACAGAAGTAACAGGATAATTGAAAGATTAGACAGATATTCCAAGGAATTTTCCCGTGATTATGAAATTGTTGTGAATGACAATGTCGATCAGGCAAAAGTGTCTCTGGACAGGTTTAAAGATGGAAACAATGTCATTACAGCCATCGGGGGAGATGGATCCTTGAATCTCTTGCTTAATGATATCGTCGGAACCAATAATATCCTTTCCCTGATTCCGATTGGTACCGGAAATGACTTCTATCGGGCTTGCAACGAGATGTTTACTGATGGCGTCTATGAAACTGATATCATCAGGATCAACGATCGTTATTTCATCAATGTTTCCTGCTTTGGTATCGATGCGGATATCGCCAACGATGATAACTTTATTCACAACAGACTGATTCCTGAATCAATGCGCTATAATGCCGGAGTCGTCTATTATTTTCTGACCTATAAGCCAAGGAAACTTAAGATCGAATGTAATGATGAAGTATATTGCGATAAATATACGACTGTTGTTGTTGCCAACAGCAGATACTATGGAGGTGGCTATAAGGTCTCTCCTTATTCTGATATTCAGGATGGCAAGATGGAAGTCTACATTGTAAACAGTCTTAACAAGATCGCTATGGCTAAGATCATTCTTTCCATGAAAGATGCCGGACATCTTAATAATCCTGCTTTAAAACACTTTACTACTACTAAAGCTGTAATCAGTGCTGATAAACCATTTAAGGCAAATATTGATGGTGAATCATTATATTCAGATCGTTTTGAACTTGAACTGATCCCTAAGGGAATCAGATTTGAATACAACAAGGAATTTGTATCTAAAATAATCGGATAACAGTATGAAGATATGTCTGCTCAACGACTCATTTCCACCTTTGATCGACGGTGTTGCTAACACCGTGGTCAATTATGCCGAAATTCTGACAAAGACCTTTGGTGATGAAGTTGTCGTAGCCACTCCTAAATATCCTCATACCAACTATGATAATTATCCATACAAAGTCATAGCCTATCAGTCTATTGCGACTGAAAAGATTGCCGGCTATCGTTTGGGAAATTCCTATTCTCCGGAAGCCCTGTTTAAAATAGCAGCTTTTTCACCTGATATCATTCATACCCATTGCCCATTTTCTTCGCTGCTTCTGGCAAAACATATCAGATCAATGGTCAAAGCTCCGATCATCCTGACCTATCATACAAAATTTGATATCGACATTGCCCGCAGAGTCAAATATAAAATGGCTACCAATACGATCGTTAAAGGTCTTGCGAAATTCATGACGATAACTGATGAAGTATGGACGGTCTCGCAAGGCGCAGGACAATCTCTTCGCAATATCGGATATAAAGGAGATTATAGGATCATGCCTAATGGCGTTGATTTTCCTAAAGGAAGAATGGATCAGGAAACAGTAAATAAAGTAACCGGCTCCTACGATCTTCCTCAGGGAATTCCAATCTATATGTTTGTAGGCAGGATCTTCAAATATAAAGGACTGCCACTCATCATTGATGCCTTAGACAGATTAAACAAATCTGACAGAGATTTCCGTATGCTTTTTATAGGAGATGGACCAGACCTGAAAGAAATCAAAAAAGAAGTTCAGGAAAAAGGACTGGACAGTAAAGTTATCTTCCTTGGTAAGATTATGGATCGTGATGTATTAAGAACCTGGTATACCAGAGGAAATCTCTTCTTATTTCCTTCGACATATGATACCAATGGCATCGTTGTCAGAGAAGCTGCTGCCTGTGAAGTTGCATCAGTACTGATCAAAGACAGTTGTGCAGCTGAAGGTATCATTTCAGAAAGAAACGGTTTCCTGATCGAAGAAAATGCCGAATCATTATTTGAAATGTTGTATAAGATCAATGATAATCTGGAAATGCTAAATAAAGTAGGAATCAACGCTTCAAATGAATTGTATATGTCTTGGGAAGATGCGGTAGGACTTGCAAGAAAGAATTACCAGAGAGTGTATGAAGAAAATCTTAAAAAATTAGCGGAACTTGCATCAGCGCAATAATTCCGCTTTTTAATTCCTTGAGGAAATTATATTGTAAATTATTATCGTTCCTATTACGATGATTGCGCCAATAATTGTTTTGCCACTCATGTATTCTCCATAGAACAGTGCTACAAGGATCGGATTTAAGACCGGCTCGATACTGGCGACAAGCGAACCGGTAAGTGGTTCACATTTCTTTAAACCGACTGTCAGAAGCGTATAACCGGCTCCTGCCTGGAAAATACCTAGAGCTGCAACCAGTAATAATGTGTTAGCAGAAAAATCAGTCTCCTGAAGAATAAATGGAAGTCCTATAAAAACTGTCGACATATGTCCAAGTAAGACCGAACTCAAAGAATCGCCTGATTCAAAATCATTCAACATGATCGTGAAGGCATAGAACACACCTGAAAGTAGTGCCAGCATGTCACCAAGCAGATGTCCTTTACCTAATCCTTCTGAAACAACGATACCGATTCCACCTAAGACGATAAGACAGATGATAATATCAAGCTTTGATGGTTTCTTTTTGAATATGAGAGCTTCAAAGATGATGATAAAAATCGGAGCGGTATATTCAAGTACGATCGCATTGGCAGCAGTCGTCAGTTTCATTGATGCCACATAGCATATCAGCATTCCCGCTACACATGCTGCACCTAATAGAACAGTTCTGTTGATCTTCAGTTTATGACCACTGAAATACATATATGCACCAATGACCAGTGAAGAAAACAGACATCTTCCGCCATTGATCGAAACAGGATTCCATGGTATCAGTTTGACAAAAACGCCGCCTAAAGAAAACGCAATTGCCCCTAAGAGTACCAGGATCGCTCCAGAATTTTTTCTTTCCATAGATACTATTATATGCCGATTATGACTTGCAGGCATTAATGAAAGAAACAAATATATTATTTGCACCCTCATCATCCGCCATAAGCTCAGGATGCCACTTCATCGCAAGCACAAATTTCTTGTCTTCCAGTGTAAAGCTTTCGATAAGCCCATCCTCAGAACAGGCACAGATCTTCGCATAGCCTTTTACTCTTTGTTCATCTGCGATCATTTCATGTAGTGAATTAACTTCATAATCGTTTTTACCAATAATTGTATGAAGCAGATTATCATTATATATCTTGATTGGATGTCTATATGTTAATGAACGGGAACTGTGTTTTCTGGTCTTATCTTCATAGATGTTTGAGCCTAATGCTCTAAGGATATTATTAAAACCGGCACAGATACCAATGAGAGGGATATCCTTATCTATGGCATACCTGGCAGCTTCTACCTCATAGCTGCAACTGTAATCACCACCCTGCAGGATTATTCCATCACAAAGATCGATCTGCTGATATAACAGCTGTTTCTCTTCATCAGACAGAATCTTATCATCACCCAGATCACTCTGATTAAAATCAAACGTCATCTCTGTTGGTGTCAGCATGATCAGATTACCACCGTGTTTGAGTACCATCATTCTGATCTCATCAACAAGATCCATTCTGTGTACAAGATCATCTTGTCTTGGAGCACTCTGTTTTGCCAGAACCCCGATAATTGGTCTTTTCATATTTCTTACCCTTTTGTATTATTCTAAACAAATTATCTCATATAAAAAGGACTACGCTCATGCATAGTCCTTAATTGAATTAAGATATTCTATTCGCTGATGATTGCAGTTGCAGCAACAGTTTTTAGTTGCTGGCCATTTTCATCTTTCTCATCTTCTCTCTTGACTCTGTACTTAGTCAGATAAGTAACAGCGAGATTGACAAGCAGGATTACGATCATCAGCCAGGTCCATCTGTCGACAATGATCATTGGAAGTCTGATATCTTCGGTAAGGATGAAGACGATAACGGCAATAACAGCAGGGATGATTCCAAGAACCTTTATCCATCTTCTTCTGTTCTTATCCTCTTCTTTTTCTTCTTCACTTTCCATTACCTGTACTTCGTTTTCTTCATCTTCCTCTTCCTTGTTTTTCTTGATACTCAGAAGCATGATCAGTGCAAGCATAACCGTAACGACTGTACAGATCAGATTGACCAGAGCCCATGCCGGACCTTCCAAACCAAATCCTGCCAATGGAACTTCGTTTCCACTGATTTCTTCAGTAGTAATAGGTGAAGTTTCCACAGGTGGATCACTTGGATCATCCGGAACAACAATTGGTTCTACAGAAGGATATTCAATCTCTGGTTCAGGATCTACAATCGGATCTTCCGGATCTACTGGATCTGGAGTAGGATCGATTGGATCTGGTGCTGGTTCTGGAACAACTGGAGATGATTCTCTGTGATAAGTATTGATCAGAACAACCTCATCACTCCAGATCGTTCTGTCGATCGTTCCATTGTTTTTCTGATCGACATTTCCCTCAACATCTGTATGTTCTGTTGCGATGTTTGTAAGAGTTACTGTTCCATAAACTCTACCAATTTCTAATGGATCACCATTTTCATCCATTTCCCAGACATCATATGTTCCCTCTTCCAGTCCGGTGAAGTATGCCTTGGACTGTGCTACACCATTTACGACACTGATTGATTCGATCTGAACATTTCCATCAAGATCTGTAAGGAAAGTTCTTGATCCATCAGCGTTCTTCTTGCTTAAAGCATAGTACAGTGTGGTATTTACATCTTCACTGGTAGCTTCACCACTAAGTTCGATCCTTTGTGATGCAATGATCGATTTAGTAGGGAAGAGATAGTAACGTGAATCTCTATCAGGAAGTTTACCTGTTTCTACCGGATTATATGCACCATAACTGATGATATTCTCTTCGGAGAAATCAGCAGTACTAGATTTCGCATAGTTTCTATCCTGACCAGGAACTCCACTCGCATTAGCGATTACCGCATATTCTCCAGCTTCTGGTACGTCTACGCCAAATGCTCTATAGCCTTCTGGCATCCTGTAGAACTTCTCATCATAGCCTGTCCTGTTAGACAGATCAATGATAGAAAGACCAGCTGTCTGAATATGAAGAGTAAGCTCAGAACCTTCATCGCTATAATTCATATCGTAAGGTCTGACGAATGTTGTCTGATAGATATTGCTGCCAAGCAGATCTGCTCTCTGAGCAATTGCGGTCTTTGTGCCATCAGCATAAGCTTCAATGTTGGCTTTTTCCGCATCAATAGTCACACTTTGCGGATCGATATTTTCGGCACCGGAACCTATCGCATTTGCGCCCCAGCCACCGATTGCCAGGATATTACCACCTGTAATACTGATGTTTGTATCAGTTTCAACAAAATACTTCTTATTATCTCCGGAATTGACAGGGTTATAGGCAGAACCTATAGCTGCACCTCCACGAAGATCATTTTCATTTGATTTGGAACCATAGGCTTCAATGTTGCCACCGCTGATATTAACTTCAACTTTATCAGCACCATTGCCACCACCGATTCCGGCACCACCGTATTCACCTGCGTAGGCAAATACATCGCCGCCTGTGATCGTAACAGTTGTACCATCAAGCAGTGTTTCGCCATTACGAGCACTGGAACCTCTATCACTTGAATTGTTTGGTGAACCACCGGATCCTATACCGGCAGCCGAGCCGCCACCATAGGCATAGACTGTAGGGCCAGCACCATTTTCAGGATTTCCGATATAGATATCACCATGTCCCAGATATCCGCCACCGATTCCGGCACCACCATGATGATAGCTTCCCTGTTTTGCCGAACCACCATAGGCATAGACTGTACCGCCTGTAATTGTTACCTTGGCATCAGAGTATTCACCACCACCGATTCCGGCACCTGAATCATCAGTACCAATATAGTGATCATATGAATAGGCATAGGCATGTACGGTTCCACCGGTAATTGTTACATCGGCATTGTAGTAACCTGGACCTTTGGTGTTATTTGCACCAGGCTTATTGCTTCCATAGCCCGAACCGATTCCGGTATGACCTGTTGCGGTAACATCACCGCCGTTGATAATAATCTTGCCACTATCTGTATGGTTGGCACCACCGATTCCGGCACCACCCCAGCCAACAGAAGTCGCATTGATCGTACCATCATTGATCGTAATGGATCCCCATTCATCTTCAACATATTTGTATGAAGCAACTGATGATCCACTTGATGGCTTGATAGAAGAACCTATTCCGGCAGCACCGTTATTTCCTTGTGCTGTGATATCACCGCCATTGATAACGATATTACCATAGACACCGGAACTGTTTTCGATGTCAGCCTTGCTGCCACCAATTCCGGCAGCGTTGTTTCCGCCTGTAGCAGTTAATTCGCCATCACCATCGATCGTTAATGTCGCAAGATTATCTTTACTGTAGCCAACTTCGATACCGGCATATTCTCCTGTACCTTCAACGATATTTTTTGATCCTTCAGCCAGTAAGATCGTTGCATTTACACCCGCTTTGATCTTTATGCCTGGACCATTTTCAATTGGTTTGATCTCAATATTGTTTAAAGTAAGGACAACGCCATCATTTGCTACAACAACACTCTTATTTGCTTTACCACTGATTGTTACATTTCCAACTTTGATGACTATTTCATCGCCATTGATCTCATAGCTGCCTTCATCACCTTGTATATCAAGTTCAGGAAGACTAGGAGCCGCCATCTTCATCATTGGCTTAGCCAGAGTGGCCTTTTTAGCGACAGCTTTTTCAACTACTACCGGTTCTTCTGTAACTGTTGGAATCTCCTCAACTGTCTCTTCAACAGTTGGTGCTTCTTCAATTACAGGAACACTATCAGTATCTGCTGTTTCAGTTACTTCTTCACTTGGGATCGTTTCAACAGTTTCTTCTGCTTCTGTTACTGGTTCAGTAACTGTTTCTGCTGGTGTTTCAACCACTTCAGCTTCGATCACTGTTTCAGTTTCTTCTTGTTCAGGAACCGTATCTGTTACTGCTGTATCGACTACTTCAGTTTCTTGTTCAATGACCTCTTCAGATGCTGGAGTTTCAACAGTTTCTGTCTCGATCAGAACATTTTCGTTTTCTTCAGCAAAAACATTGGTCCTGAATACCCCACTGAAAAGCAAAACTGATATAAATAAGATCAGTAATTTTTTCAAGCTTCATCCTCCTTTCGTTTCCATATATGTCTAAAAAGATACATCACATAAGAAAACCCGCAATAACTGCGTCTATTTATATGCCTTGTACCTTATCAATATTATATATTTAGAAATAGTATTCTGTATATATTTCACATAATTTCGCATAATTCTGTACCATTGAAATGGTCAGAACTATCCGCTAATCTGTATCAACAAAATACTCTTTAAATTTAAATGAGAGTTCAGTTATATCATCAAACTGTGGAGCACCTTTATAGAACTCCTCAACTTCTTCTTCAATGCTCTTACACATTGTTTCGGCATCTTCATCCCTGTGTCTGTTTATGCATTCGAGAAGTCGATCATCGCCATAAAGCTTCTTTTCCGTATTTGTCGCTTCAACAACACCGTCGGTATAAAGGAAGATCTCATCACCTGGTTCAAGTTTCAGGTGCTGTTGCTCAAACGTTACATTTTCAAAGCCCGCAAGCACAAGACCCGGTAATTCTTTCAGATATTCAAATCTACCATTCTTTCTTCTGATCAATGGTTTATTATGACCGGCATTACCAAATAACAGTTCACCTGTCTCAAGATTGAGTATACCCATCCACGCTGTAACAAACATGCCTGCTTCATTACCTTCAAAGAGATGTTCATTAGTCTTGGTTAAGATCTCATCAACCGGCATGCCGCTTTCCGCATAAGTTTTTAAAGTCGTCTTGGCTCTCATCATGAATAATGATGCTGGAATTCCCTTACCGGAAACATCCGCAACCAAGAAGACCAGAATTCTTTTTCTAAGCAGATAGAAATCATAGAAGTCACCACCAACTTCTCTGGCTGGTTTCATCAGAGCATAGATATCAAACTCACTCCTGTTAGGATATGGCGGAAAGATGTTTGGCAAAGCCGAGAACTGGATCTCTCTGGCATACCTTAATTCTGAATCGATCCTTTCATTTGCTTCAGCGATCAGTCTTTTCAAAGTATCTACCGTGGAATTGATACCATCAGAAAGTGATGAAAACTCTTCGTTATCTCTGACATCAACTTTGACATTCAGATTACCACCCGTTATTTCTCCTAATGATTTGTCGATCTTGACGATATTGTTTACTACCAGATTCTTGATCGACAGATAGATCATCGCAAAAAGATAACCGAAAATGATTACCTCGGTAAAGATATTAAGATAGGTTGAAATATCTCTGGAGAAATGAGCTTCTTCCACCGGAAGATTCGCAAAGACAACAAAACCTTTATAGTTTGCGAACATATAGTAATAGTCATTTCCAAAGACTTTCATCTTATATACCGTATATTCTTCGGTATTGTTCACGGTATCTATTTCAATATTCTGTTTGCCAGTCTGATTAGTTTCAAGGCTGATCGAAGTAGAGACGACATCACCAAACTTATCCAATATCAGAATATGTCCGCCTTCACCGACATGTCTGTTAGTAACCGTCTGGGCAAACTTCTTGGCGGCCATCTCTTCGATCTGCTGTTCCATTACCGCAGTAAGCAGAATACCATCACCATTTCTGAGTGCACAATACAACGGATACTTATCACCGACCACATCAGTTTTGCCTGAGCCTTCAATAAACAGATGTCCGATATTTCTATCTCTTAGATACATGATCTGTTTTGATTTTTCATTGGAGATCATATTGTAGTTGATACTCTCAGGATCAGTGGAATCGGTTATAACACCATACCTGTTGATAATATAAATGTCTTCAACACAATACATCTCCCGCAGCTCTTCCAGTGTATACTCGGAATTAGGGCCGATATTGGCAGAAATCAGTACTGTAACATTAAGAAATTCCTGATCACATTGCTCTTCAGTATCGTTTATTACATCCTGAATATTCTGTTCAAGAACTTTATGAGTTGAATTCATCGAGATACTGTTCTGTAAATATGTGATGAAAAGTGAAGAAATAATAAAGCCCAGAAATACCAGTGTTACGATATTGCGCTGTAACTGAGCTGAAATCGTTGCATAACGGACTTTGGAATCAAATGTATAGTCTTTATCAATCGTCTGGATCGTAAATACCGCTAAGGCAACTGATAAGGCATTGACCAGAACCATAGGTGCTGTACAGATCCTGACATATTCAAATGCTGTAACAACATCATTCATATTGGTCACAAAGATCATGATCATATGCAGAACTTCAGCAACGATTCCAATGATCAGAGTCTGAGACAGATCCGGAAGCTTATCATCAAAAACATATTTCTTCAATACTGCCGCATTAAAACCGGTAAGGAAAGTCGAGATCGAACAGGCAACTCTGGTATAGTATCCACCACTCCAATAGACTGAAAACCATCTTTCAATACCACCAATCAGACCCGCAATGATACCTGCCGGGCCACCAAAAATAAGTGCAGCACATAAAGGTGCCGCATCTCTGGCATTAATGATTGCTTCATTTTTATAAGGAACACCGAATTCCGTACCAATGATCGCAATGATACCAAAAATAATACCTATTGCGATCTGTTTCTTTGCTTCTGATATTTTCTTAAAACGATCCTGACGTAATAAAAAATACAGTGGAACTGAAACAAATACCGGAATTACAGCTATGACCATCAACGATAATAGTGTGTCCATATTTTAATTCTACCTCAATTCGCACTGTTATCATTTAATTTATAACGAACAGGATTGGATATCTCGATATGCTGAAAACGGGTTGACCATCTTCCCCATCTTCTGCCAAAGGCATAGCCCACCAGTTGCTGTTCATTTGAACTGATATGACCTTCTTCACTTTTGGCTATTCCCAGATTATGCGCATAGTCATCAACCATTTTCTTGGTCGAATCCGCATGCACAAAATTAGTTCCATCTTCGGAAGTATAGACTGTAACCTTTGATCCCGGTGACATTCTGTTTTCGATCGCAAAAGCCATGAAGACATGAAGATCATCATCATATACGACATCAAAGGAATCCTGTGAAGTTCTGCCACATACAGATCCATAATCTTCCATGGTCAAAGGCCAATCATCTACCAGTTGTGCTTTCTTTAAAGCAGTATAGCCACCAGTCGCATTGAAATACGTGTAATAGATATACAGTTCATTATTCCTGATCACAAAGCTTACTTCACCTATACCCCAGCCTCTTGGATCTTCTTCATAGGCAATGAACGGTTCGGGTTTGCCACCCCAGCCTTTACCATTCCATTTTTCATATGGACCTTGAGGATTTCTGCTGCGGCAGACAAAGGCAGAATTATTGTATCCCTTCCTGACCGCATCAGCAGTTGAAGTATAAGCCAGATAATAATAGCCATCAAAAAAGATTACACCCGGATCACAAACCGAACATCTGTCTTTGGAATTGGCGGTTGGTTTTAAAACAACTTTTTCTTTTGACCAGTTTTCTCCATCATCTGAATGGCGATAGGTTATCCAATCCCACTCAGTTTTATTGTTTCCTGGAGCTGAAAACCAGGCATCCATCGATCCATCTTCATGTTCAATGATCGATGGTCCATAACGGTAATAGTTACTGGAAGAATTAAAGATCACATCACCTTCATCCAAGGCATGGATCACTACATTAAGCGAGTCATCTTCAACAATCTCCGGTATTTCTTCATGGAAGTCATAAAGAAAAGGTCTGAGTCTTACAAAACCGATTATTTCATTTGTTTCTGAAACTGTCTTTCTGCTCAACATGATAAAGGCTATACATGTTAGCGCAACAAACATTACTGAAAGATAGAAAGACATGATCTCACGTCTCTTTCGCATACTTATATTTTATTACATGTTTAACTTATAATAACTCTTGATAATTATTAATTTATTATTTATAAAAGAATTGTATGAAAAAATACCTGCAGAATTCTCTTTTAAGAATAATCATCATATTACTCGGAGCTGCCATCCAACTATTCATTACCCTGTTTATCTTCAGATGGTTTGCGGATAAAGCTGCCTGGATAAATGGTGTCTTACAGGTCATGAGCATCATGATCATATTAGGGATCGTCAAGAATTCAAGACATCTCTCATTTGATATCATCTTTATCTTACTTATTTTCTTCTTTCCTATTCCCGGTACGATCATCTATATCCTGCTTGGTGCAGACCTGCTGATATCACCAACCTATTCAAGGATCAGTTCTGCCACAAAGATGGCAAGCGACTATTATCCTGATGATAATGAGATGTTACAACAAATGAAAAAAGAATACCCGGAACATCAGGGACAGTTTGAATATATCTCCTCATATTCCGGTTATCCATTTTATAAGAATACTGATTTTACCTATTATCCATTGGGTGAAAAAGGCTTTCCGGAGATCCTGAAAGAACTGAAGAAAGCCAAAAAGTTCATTTTCCTAGAATACTTCATCATTCAGAAAGGTGTGATGTGGAATTCGATCTTAGAGATCCTGGAACAGAAAGCCAAGGAAGGTCTTGATGTCAGAGTTATGTATGACGATATCGGATCATTCTTTCTCTTGCCGGAATCCTATCATAAGACGCTGGAAGAAAAAGGAATTAAATGTCTTCCATTCAACCGCGTATCACCGATTCTTAATATCATCATCAACCATCGTGATCATCGTAAGATCATGGTCATTGATGGTAAAGTCGCCTTCTCAGGTGGCATCAATCTGGCAGATGAATACATCAACATCACCCACCCTTATGGCAAATGGAAAGACAATGTCTTTAAAGTCAAAGGCAATGCCGTCTGGTCATTTACCGTCATGTTTCTGACCCATTGGAATGCCCTTAGACCTGAAGATCCTGATTTCACTAAATTCAGGAAAGAATCCAATTCAAAGAAAATCGATGGCTATATTGCCCCTTATGGTGAAACACCACTTGATAACGAAAACAGTTCTCAGAATATCTATCTGAATATTCTGAATCAGGCCAAACGCTACTGTTATATCTTTACTCCTTATCTGATCATTGATAATGAGATGTTGAATGCGCTGATCCTATGTGCCAAAAGAGGAGTTGATATCAGGATCGTTACACCAGGTATCCCTGATAAGAAACTCGTCTTTCAGATCACCAGATCCTTCTATTCACAACTTATTGAAGGTGGAGTAAAGATCATTGAATATACCCCGGGCTTTGTCCATTCCAAAGTCTTTGTCTGTGATGATGTGATCGCAACAGTCGGTACAGTCAACCTTGATTATCGTTCCCTGTATTTGCATTTTGAAAATGGCGTATACCTCTATGGTTCTAAAAAGATAGCTGATATCAGAGATGATCTGCTTGCCTCAATGGCAGAAGGACATGAGATCTCAAAAGATGAATTCCGCCTGTCATTCCTGCATGAATTCTTCTTATCAGTCCTTCGTATCTTTGCGCCACTGATGTAGTTCTGTATAATATTATTAACAGTAGTTAATTCTATAATAGGAGGAAAACAATGAAATATAATGTCGATCAGGATCTGTGCATTGGCTGTGGTATGTGTGAATCATTATCACCTGATGTCTTTAAACTAAACAGTGAAGGTAAAGCTGAAGCAATAGCTGAAGGCGAAGCTGATGATGCTATGCAATCATGTCCGGCATCAGCTATCACTGCTGAAGAAGCTGCAACTAAAGAAGCACCTGCAACGCCTGCAGCAACTGAACCGGTAAAAACTGTAAAATACGTCTGCACCGTATGTGGCTATGAATACGATCCGGAAAAAGGTGATCCTGATTCTGGAATCGCTCCAGGAACAGCCTTTGAAGATATACCAGATGATTGGGTTTGTCCATTATGTGGTGTCGGCAAAGACATGTTCAAGATCGTAGAATAAAGTTCAAACGTCCGCAATCAAGCGGACGTTTTTATATATCTTTTAGATTTTAATTATTCAACCTGATTTATTTCACCAGACAATATCGCCTGAACAACCCTGTCAACCGCCTTAAATTCGTTTTTCATCGCGGTATTAAAGATATCGAAAGTTTCCAAAGCGTCATCTTCAGATGAATATCTTATATTATAAGGATCTGCCCAAAGGTTTTCCGGTGTCGCATTGACCATAAAAACATCCATATTGATACAGGTCCTGATGATTATATAATGATCAAGTTTGTTATGATACTCCAAAGCCAAGCCTATAGCTGCATCTTCCATTTCACTGGAAACAAAAGGATCCGGACAATCATAGACTTCAATCATCTTTAAGGCGTTATTATGACTGTAGATTCCTTTCCAGTAATTATCGGCAGTAATCGTTGTTCCTTTAAGAACTTGCGGATCACGGATCGCCCATTCCGCATTATCAAAAGCCACACTCATATACTTTCTGGTTACCTCAGTAGTTTCCGGTCTGATATCTTTGACCAGGTTGAAGACCTTCTCGGTCAGGTTCTTATCCAGACTTATCTTGGCATGTTCGGAAAGATGAGCATCATAAAACCAGGAGTTGCCATTCTGATCGGCCAGATCACGGGCATCCGCATGATGACCAAGATCATAATCAACAGCCGTCGTAATCACAAAGACATCGCCCATCGTAGCTGTTTCTACTGCCCCACCACAACAGCCGACAGAAATGAAATATGTATCGGAGAAATCAAAACGTTCATCATTCAGCACAGCTGTGATATTGAGAGACGAATTGACTTTGCCTATACCACATACATATAAGGCGATCCCATCTTTCACATACAGTTTTTTATCAGGGCCATCCCCTGAAATATCGTATTCATCCGCGCCTTGTAAATATGCTTCGTAAAATTCCTGTGCTTCTCCTACACTATCACCGGTAAGTTCACCCAATTCAAATTTAGGTAAAAGCAATACTTTAATTGGAATCTTACATTTCGGCAAAGATGAAATAACACCTATGCACAGTAATAATGCAATTATTATCAGACTTATTAATAATTTTCTGTTTCCTTTTAAATACATTTTTTTAATTATATAACATGAACTATTATTCTTACTGAAAAACAAGAGCAGAAATAATTATTTCCAAATAAAAAGACACTCGTATGAATGTCTTCTTGTTATTATTTGTTATTTTCTTCAGCTTTCCTGATACAAAGTGGCCAGATCACTACACCAAACATTACATGGATGAAGTAAGCGATATAATTGCCCCAGTGCTTTCCAAAAGCAAGGATGACCGTTGCAGGAGCAAAGAGCTGACACCAGGCATACATTAAAGCTGCACCGACAATGCTCATCATATTCAATACCTTGGATTCTTTGTTGATCTGATAATGAACATAATGTCTTTCAATGTAGTTACCGACCATCAGTCCCAGGAATCCGCCACAGGCCTTGAAACAGTCGTTCATCATAACCTGTGGATCGACCAGCAGTTTACCGTCAACATATTCCATCGGGTATGGTTTGAAAGTAATATATACCAGTACCATTACATCGATAAAAATACCAAGCAAAGTCAGATAATCAAGAGTCTTTTGCTTATTCTCAAATTTGTCATAGCACTTTCCTAAGATAAAGATAACTGTACATGGAATCATAAAGCCTACCAGAACATCCTGTGGAGTATGTACACCAAGGAAGTTGCGGGAGAAGGCTGTCAAAGCCAATACAACACTTAGGAGAATAGCCAGCCAACGTCTCTTGTCTTTCTGCCAGACTATCGCTGAACCATAGGTTGAAGTAGCTGCAACCGTATGTCCGCTTGGGAAGGAATAACCGGTAGCGGCAACTTTTGAATCGCCTGCCGGTTCAATCAGATCTGATCTGATCCATGGTCTGTATGCGCATACGGTAAGTTTGGTTGCTCCGGTAATGATCTCACCAAACCAGAGAGTAGAAATGAATCTGTAACCCCACTTCTTGTCAGCACACCAGTAGACGACATATGGTAAGATCGGCATGATCGTAACGGCAAACTTAGACAATGCATTGAAGAATTCATCAAAGATACCGCCTGTCATTGCTCTTAACTGCTGTAAAAGCAACAGATATTCTATATCAAAGTTCATAATTAGCTCCTTTTTATATTCTTAAAGTATAACACAATATATGTCTACAGCCATTGTCCTTTTATTCTGATATAGATCCTCTTGAAGATCTCAATGATCACAACATAGGCAACGATCAGAATAAGTAACCATTTCAGATAATCCAGAGGCAAGGTCGCCATATTTAAGAACGGAGCAATTCCACTGAAAGAGATGATCAGAGTAACGATTACAACTAGTGCCGTTGAGATCAGCAGCTGTGGTGAAGACTTACTGGTGACAAACGGAATCTTATCAGTTCTGATCGTATGAATGATTGCGGTTTGCGAGATAATACCAAAGGTAAACCATCCGGTCTGAAACAGCAGAGCTTTATCGATCGCGTTATATTTCATGATAAACCACAGTACGACAAAACACGCGACATCCAACAATGTTGAGATCGGCCCAAAGATAAACATGAAACGCTGAATTTCCTTATCATCCCACTTCTTTGGTTTCAGGATATAATCATCATCAACATTGTCAAAAGGCATACCGATCTG